>PBYF01000142.1 GCA_002729515.1 Deltaproteobacteria bacterium | reverse complement strand
GGCAGCCCTGGGGTCGGCACGGGCACAGGCAGCCCTGGGGTCGGCACGGGCACAGGCAGCCCTGGGGTCGGCACGGGCACAGGCAGCCCTGGGTCGGGAATTCGGTTGACAGGGGGGAGGAGCACCTGTAGCGTAGTTGAAATTGAATATGGTTTTCAATTCCAGAAAGTGGAAGCCTTGTCCTCTGCTGCCTCGATGACGCCCGTCGCGCCCGACCCCGGTTTCGAAGACTGCCGCTGCCTCTGCGGCAGCCTGCTGGCGCGAGTGGTTCCCGGCGGCGTCGAGGTCAAGTGCCGGCGCTGCAAGCGCACCGTCGTGCTGCCCCTGGAGGGGGCCACGGCCCCTTTCCACCGGGCCAGAGGCGTTCGGTGACGAGAATGATTCAAGTACTGCGGCCAGCGGTCCAGAACCCCGAGCCCAACCTCCTCGCGCGCAGCCGCGCCCGGGGACGAGGTTGGACTCGATGGCGAAACGAACCCGATGGCTGAAAGCCCTGGTACCCCTGGCGCTGCTGGCAGCGAGCAGCGCCAGCGGCGAGCCCGCGACACCCAAAGCGGCTCACGACCTGGCAAACGAGGACCGGATCGCGGAACTCGAGCGGCAGGTGCAGGTGCTGGCCGGGGAAGTCGAGCGATCGCGGATGGACACGGCTGTTCCCGAGGAGCACCTCGAGAGTTTCTACGGCTACGGCCCCGCCGCGTCGAAGGTCTACGGCCTCGCAAGCGGCCTCTCCGTCGGCGGTTACGGCGAGGCCTACTACCGAAACTACGTCGCCGACAAGGGGTCGAACAAGGACAAGACCGACTTCCTGCGTGCGGTGCTCTACTTCGGTTACAAATTCACCGACTCCATCATCTTCAACAGCGAGATCGAGATCGAGCATGCCAGCGAGATCTACCTGGAGTTCGCGACGCTCGATTTCCTGTGGAAGGATTATGCGAATCTCAAGGCCGGACTCATGCTCCTTCCGGTGGGCTGGTTGAACGAGATGCACGAGCCGCCGTTCTTCTTCGGCGTGAATCGTCCGGACGTAGAGCGCTACATCATCCCGACGACCTGGCGGGCCAACGGTGTGGGCCTGTTCGGAAGTTTCGGAGAGCAGGTCCACTACAAGCTCTACGCCGTGAACAGTCTCAGCAGCAACGGCGTCGACAGCAAGAAGGCGAAGGGCTTCAGCGCTGCGGGCCTACGCGGCGGTCGCCAGAAGGGCATCAAAGCCCTGGCGGAAGACATCGCCGCCACCGGCCGCCTCGACTTCACGCCCCTGCCGGGAATGATCCTCGGCGGATCCTTCTACGTCGGCGGCACCGGGCAGGATGCGGACGGATTCCCGAACGCGTTGACGACGCTCTTCGATCTTCACGCCCAATGGGAGTGGAAGAACCTCTGGTTGCGCGGGCTCTTCACGATGGCCTTCGTCGATCAGGCTCGGGCGCTTTCCGATGCAATGGGTTACGCCGATGACGAAAACGTCGCGAACCAGATGCTCGGCGGCTACGGAGAGATTGCCTACGACATCTGGAGTTTTTTCTCCGAGTCGGACCGCAAGCTTCAGCCCTTCTACCGCTTCGAGTACTACGACACACAGTTCCAGGTGCCCGCCGGTGCGACGCGCAACGAGTTGCATGCCGTCGTATCGAATACGGTCGGTATCCAGTTCGAGCCGATTCCGAACGTGGTGCTCAAGGTGGACTACCGCAATTTGTCTCCGCGGGAAGGCAAGCTCGCGGATGAGTTCAACCTGGGGATCGGGTACGTCTTCTAGGCTTCTGTGCGCGGCTGGCGTCGCGCTCGCGGTCGTCTGCATTTGTCCTGCCGTGAGCCTGGGCAAGGTGTTCTGGAGCCGTGCCGAGGCGTTGGAGCTCGCGTTTCCCGATGCGGATCGCGTCGAGAGCGAGATCTACGTGCTCACCGACGACCAGAAGCACCGCATCGAGAAACTCGGGCATGCCGCTGTCGATTCGAAAGTGATTCGGATCTACACGGGATTCCAGGGCGAGCGCGTCGTCGGCTACGCAGTGATCGATGTCCACAACGTCCGGACGTTGCCCGAGGCGTTCATGGTGGTGCTGACGCCCGAGGGCGCGGTCCGGTCTCTGCGAGTTCTGGCCTTCCACGAGCCCCTGGACTACCTGCCGACCAAGCGCTGGTACGAGCAGTTCGGCGGAAAGACCCTTCGGGACCGGCTCCGGGTAGGGGACGATGTACACGCGGTGGTGGGGGCCACGCTCTCTGCCCAGGCCACGACCCGGGGAGTGCGCCGCGCGCTTGCCTACTACGAGATCCTCGTTCAGGGCGGGCCCAACTGAAATGCGTTTCGTTGTCACCGGCGAGTGGAGCCGCAACCGGCTGCTCCAGCTCATCGTGGTGCTCTACGCCGTCTACGTCGGGCTGCTCTGGTTCACGAATCTGGGGCTCTACTTTGCGAAGATGGATCTCGACCCAAATTCGGTCGTCAACTACTACCTGGGCAACGAGGCGCAGTTCACGTCACCGCGGAGTTACCAGGGTCTACTCGAAATCTCACACTACCACCTCTTTGCCGTGGGTATGCTGCTCCTCGTACTCACCCACCTGATGCTCTTCGTGCCCCTTGAGAACCGCTGGAAGGCGTGGCTCATCGCCGCACCGTTTGCCGCGGCCCTGGTCGACGAAGGGTCCGGCTGGCTGGTGCGCTATGGCCATCCGGGCTTTGCGTGGTTGAAGGTCGCGGGCTTTCTCTCCCTGCAGGCGAGCCTTGCCCTTCTGATCGGGGTGTCGTTGTGGGCCGTCTTCACGGAGGAACAGGACGAAAACTATTGGGACGAATGATGCGGCGCGCCACCCTCGTCGTCGGCCTCGGGCTCGCGATCGGATGTGCTGCGATTCGTCCGTCTGGATCGGTCCTCGTGAGCGACGGGCGTTATGCCATGGGGACTGTTCTCGAGATCACCCTCGTCGCGTCGGACGAAGCGTCCGGACGGGCTGCGCTGGACGAACTCTTCGCGCTGGCGGAGCGGCTCGAACGGGTGTTCACGGTCTTCGACGCCCAGAGTGCGGTCTCACGCCTGAACCGAGCTGCGGGACGAGGGCCCCAACCGGTCGATGCAGAACTCGCCGCGCTCCTGGAGCGTGCCCGACAGCACTCCGAACTGACGGGCGGTGCCTTCGACGTGACCGTTGGTCCGCTCGTTGCGCTCTGGAAACGCGCCGCGGCGCACAACGTTCTGCCAAGTGCCACGGAACTCAGCGCGGCGCTTGCCCACGTGGGCTGGGAGCAGGTGCGCGTCGTCGGGCGCAGGAGCGTTTTGCTCGAGGGACCGGGTGTCACGGTCGACCTTGGAGGCGTTGCCAAGGGCTGGGCTCTCGACCGGATGCGGGTCTTGCTCGAGCGGCGTGACATCGACCGCGCTCTGTTCAACTTCGGCCAGAGCAGTGTCTGGGCGCTGGGCCGCCCCGGTTCGGACACGGCCTGGCAGCTTCTCGCGCGCGGTCCCGGCGGCGGCTTCCTGGGCGTGCTTCACCTCCGGGACCTCGCACTCTCGGTTTCCGGAAGCCTCGGGCAGTCGGTCGAAATCGGCGGCCGGCGTTTCGGTCACGTCGTCGACCCGCGCACGGGACACGCGCTCGAGCGCCGGCGCCAGGCTCTCGTGGTGGGTCCGGACGCGACGCTCGCGGAAGCACTCAGCAAGGCGCTGCTCGTGCTGGGGGCAGAAGAGGGTCTCGGGTTGGTCGCGGAGCAGCCCGGCTGCGAAGCGCTGCTGGTCGACGCGGAAGGCGGTGCGTGGCGAACGCCGGGGTGGGACTCAGCCACGGGCTTCGCGGCGTTCTAAAGGGCGGGTAGCGGCCGTCCGATTCGTGGGACATGCCCGACCTCTCGTGCCCCATCTGTAGTGCGGATTTCCCCTTGTCCGGCGATGAGCGCAAGGGTGACGAGGTGTACTGCAGCTACTGCGGAGTGCCCTGTCGGCTGACGGAAAACCCCGATGTTCCGGCGTGTCGGGTCGAAGAAGATCTCTAGATCCCGCTCCGGACCGATCCAAGCGCTGCCGTGACCCACGTGTCCCCCCGGTGAGGGACAGTCATCCGGGAACTGTGACCAGGCGGTCGCGAACTTCACTCAGCAGCGGCGCTCTGCGGTCCTTGTCGGAGAGGAGCGGTGTTTCGATGGGCCAGGGAATCGAGAGTTCGGGGTCGTTCCAACGCACGCCAAAGTCCGCGGTCGGGTCGTAGGCAGCCGTGCACTTGTACTCGACCTGCGCAACTTCGGTGAGCACGACGAAGCCGTGCAGGAATCCGGGGGGTACGTAGAGCTGATGGAAGTTCTCGGCCGTGAGTTCCGCTGCCACGTGGCGCCCAAAGCTGGAAGAGCCGAGCCGGACATCGACCGAAACGTCCCACACCGCGCCCTCGACACAGCGCACGAGCTTTCCCTGCGGATTCGGCGACTGGGCGTGCAGGCCGCGGAGAGTGCCTCGAGCGGAGCGAGAGTGGTTGTCCTGGACGAACCGTTCGGGGATCCCATTTTCACGGTAGAGCGGTTCGCGGTAGGTCTCGACGAAGAAGCCTCGTGCATCGCGGTGGACTTCCGGCTTCACCAGGATCACGCCCGGGACCTCGGTCGTCTCGAACATCAGGTAATGGTCCGTTCCTCGCGAGCGATCCGGACCAGATATTCCCCGTAACCGGATTTCTGCATGCTGGCTCCCAGGGCCTCGAGCGCGTCTGCATCGATCCAGCCCTGGCGGAAGGCGATTTCCTCGATGCAGGCGACCTCGAGTCCCTGACGCTCCTGAATCGCCTCGACGAAGGTCTGGGCCTGAAGCAGGGATTGGTGAGTGCCCGTGTCGAGCCACGCCACACCGCGCCCGAGAATCTCGACGCGCAGGTCGCCCGACTCGAGGTAGGTGCGGTTTACGTCTGTGATCTCCAACTCGCCGCGCTCGGAGGGTTCGAGTCCGGCGGCGATGTCGAGGACCCGATTGTCGTAGAAGTAGATGCCGACCACCGCATAATGCGAGCGCGGTTTCTCGGGTTTCTCTTTGATGCTGAGAACTCTTCCGTCCGGTGCGAATTCGACCACGCCGTAGCGCTCGGGGTCCCGTACCCAGTAGCCAAAGACGGTGGCGCCATCGCCGCGCGATGCGGCCCTGGTGAGCTGATCGGGAAGGCCGTGGCCGTAGAAGACGTTGTCGCCCAACGCGAGCGATACGGAATCCGTGCCGACGAAGCTGCGTCCGATGAGAAAGGCCTGGGCCAGGCCCTCGGGCTTCGGCTGCTCCGCATATCGTATCGACATGCCGATGTCGCTGCCGTCGCCGAGCAGCCGCTCGTAGCTGCCGAGGTCCTCGGGAGTGGAGATCAGCAGCACCTCGCGGATGCCCGAGAGCATCAGTGTGGAGAGCGGGTAATAGACCATCGGCTTGTCGTAGATCGGGAGAAGCTGTTTGCTCACGCCCCGGGTGATGGGGTGCAGCCGCGTTCCGGACCCGCCCGCCAGCAGGATTCCCTTCACGGCAGGAACGCGTCCACGCGGCGGAGCTTTCGGGGCAGGTACTCCTCGATCACGTAGTTGAGGCCCCACTTGGCCAGGGCCTGCTGTTCGGCGCGGACGCCCATTCTGAGCAGCTGTTCGAGCGCCTTCTGCCAGGGCTTTTGGGCCCTGAAGAAGGGATCGTTCTTGAGCGCGTCCTTCGCTCGCTTGATGTCCACGTCGAGCAGCGGATGGGTCGGCAGCTCGTAGTCGATGATGTCCTGGGGCGTCACGCCGAGGAAACGCGCCTGCGGGACGCAGAAGAACTGAGACAGGTGTGCGGCGTTGCCAGACCCCACCTTGAGCGTGCGATAGATGTTCGATATGCCGTAGGGGTCGCAGTCGACGAAGGCATAGACCGGCAGTTTGCATTGGTCCGAGAGCTTGCGAACGAAGCGCCGAGTCGCGCGAGTCGGCACACCCGCCATCGACACGAGAATACAATTTGCAGTCTGCCAGAACTTGTGGCTCTGGAGGCGCTGGAATACGCCGCCCGTTTCGATTACCAGAATGAACTTCGCGCTCGTTTCGAACGACAGGTGCTCGACATTCGACGGGATCGAGTAGGCACCCGAACCGAACCGGGTGCAGTCGATCCGCTCCACCGCGCCGGTCTCGCGGTCGGAGTCGAGCACGGTCAGGCGACCGGCTACAGCGCCTCCGTGCTCGTCGGGAACGAACCGCAGTTGCTCGCGCGAGATGCTCCGCACCGAGAAGAGCGCTTCGATGTCGTCCATCACCGCGTCGGATTCGCCCTGTTCGTCGAAACGCGCATCCTCCCAGTTCTTGCTCTGATAGTAGGCGTCCCTCTTGGTGGCAAAGTCATTCGTCTCCACCAGGTCCTTGGAAAGTCCCATCATGCGCAGGGTCTGGGCAAAGCTCTTGACCGTATTCACCGTGAGGGTGCGTGTCTTCTTCTGCTTTCCAATCTCGAAGTAGCCCTTCTGGCGGGAGTACGAGACGTTCTTGAGCGAACGCACCGGGAAGTTCAGGTCTGGCTTCGACCGCTTCTGGATGTCCTTGTAGACACCGTTCGCGGTGCTGCAGATCATGTCGACCGTCACGCCGTTCATCTGCTCGCTGCGGCGTTTCGCGTCCTGGCCCTGCTTCGACGACTGGCGCTCCGATGCGGGCTTCGGCGCGCTTCGGGTGGTCTTGCGCGCCGATTTTCCGGCAACCTTCTTTCGCGTCTTCTTGCGTGCGGGCATGGCTACATCTTCCTGCTGCGCTCGAGGACGTCCGTGAGGTTCGATGTCACTTTTGCGGTCTCCTTGTCCGAGAGGCCGAGGATCTGCTGGAGCCCGATTGCCACCTGAGGGATGTACTTCTCGATGTAGGCGCGCTTTTTCGCCTCGTCGGCCTCGCGCCGGCGCCTGCGGATGTGGGTGGCAACGCGTCGGCCGCACTCCTGGAGTCCGAGCTTGATCTCCTTGATGATCTCCGGGTAGTGGGCGATTGCCTCCTTGCTCTCGGAAGTAAAGGGCACCCAGACGCTGGCGATGTGCACCATCAGCAAAGCCGGACCGATGGGCAGTGCTCCGCGCGGTTGCTGGAGCTGGTAGGACTTCCAGTCCGTTGCCGTGACTCCCTTCGTGATTGCGCAACCGCCTTGCTGGTACTGGAGCGGGACCCGGTTCGCGTAGCGGAAGACCGTGATGGGGGCGTCGGCCGGGAGGTCCCCGCCGTAGGCGAGCCCCACCTCCACCAGGAAGGGGTTTCCTCGGTAGATCGCGGGGCGTCGCGTCACCGCGGCGTAGAATTCTGCCGTCACCTCTGCGCGCATGGCCTTCTCGATCAGCTTCTCGCCGATGGGAGCGATGCAGTTCGTGGGCGGCGCCATGATCTTCGTGGCCTGTATGGAACCGTGTACCGCTTCGGATTCCTCCCGGCTCATTTCCGAGGGGCGTCGCGACGGCAAGACCTTGGCGCGCGCGCATATCTCGGTGGCGGTCCGCGCGGAGACCCGGCTGAAGTCCTGCTGCAGGCAGGAGCGCAGGTTGCGCGCCTTCGTGTCGCGGAACATCTGCATCAGCACACCGAGTTCTACCCCGTAGGGGTGCGGCTTGATCTCCGCGGTCTCGGGCGGGGCTTCTTCCGAAACGCGAGGGAAGGCGTGCTCCTTCTCCTTCGTGGCGGTTTTGGGTGGCACGTAGGTGATTTCTGCGTGGGGGTTGGCCAGCGATATCTGCCGGATGTAGGAATCGACGGAGTGCTGTCCGCCGCGGTAGGCGCCCTCGAGTTCGATCTCGACCCGCGTTCCGTGTTCCACCTCCCATTTCAAGGTGTGGTCGATCTTCACCTTGGGCTCGTTTCTCTTGGTGTCGATCACGAGTTCGAAGTGATGGGCTTCTTGGTTCGCTCCCGTGCGCGTGGTGATCACGATCGGCTTTCCCGTCGTGAGGAGTCCGTACATGCCCGCCGCCGAGATGCCGATGCCCTGTTGCCCGCGACTCTGGCGGAGCCGGTGGAACTTCGAACCGTAGAGCAGGCTGCCGAAGATCTTGGGCACCTGACTCTTCACGATGCCCGGGCCGTTGTCCTGGATCGCGATGCGGAAGCGGGTCTCCGAGACCTGCTCGATCTGGACGACGATGTCCGGCAGGATCCCGGCTTCCTCGCAGGCGTCGAGGGAGTTGTCGACACCCTCCTTCACCGTGGTCAGAAGCGCCTTGGAGGGGTTGTCGAAGCCGAGCAGGTGCCGGTTCTTGGCGAAGAACTCCGAGACGGAGATATCCCGCTGCTTTTTCGCCATGTCGGCCGCGGTGGACCGCGAGCGCGGGGCCTTCGCCTTCTTGGGTTGTTTCGAGGTCCTGGCGGAAGCCGTGCGTCCGGGCGCTTTTGCTGCGGTTTTGGCCTTCTTTCGCGGCCGCGACATGCCGCCACCCTTCTTTGCCCCGAAGGCGAACTGCTCCTGCGTTGCCATCCAGAACCCCCGGACAGGACGATGGCCGCGGGCGGTCGCCGGCGCAAGCCGGGGAGGGGGGGGAGGGAGGGCCTAGCGGAGTTCCCGGGGATCGATGCCGCTGAGATTGCCGCAGAGGCGGACCCGGCCGCTCTCGAGAAGGTGGTGCACGGTCGCGAGGATCTCCTCTTCGTCGTCGGTGACGTCGCAGATGGCGCCGACCAGTTCGAGCAGGGTGACCGGCACCGGCCGCCGGGATTGAGCCAGGGCCTGGCCGGCTGTCGTGTCCGTGGCTGTTCGCATCTTGACTGCTCCCTGGTCGCTAGGACAAAGCACGAACCGTGCCAGCTCGTTCGAAAACCGAATATTGAACTAAAACCCTTATTGTTCCGGTAGTTGCATCTAGGCTGCGGCTTTCTCCCAGCCCTCGAAAGCTGCCTGGATGACGACTTTCTGTTCCTCTGTGTCCATTTTCAGACTCTCCGCTCGTGGCTCCGCAATGTTTTTTGACGTCGGCCGGACCGAGTTGTTCACCGGGCCGGGCCCCGCTGAGGCAGAGCGGGGCTCGGGTGAGGCCTTCGAGCGGGGGTGGAAGCTTTTCAGCGGAGGCCGAGGGCTTCGGCGACGGCCGGAATTCCCGTGGGCTCCTCACCGGCGAGATCCGCGATGGTCCGGGCCACGCGCAGTACCCGGCGGGCGCCGCGGGCCGAAAGGCCGAGCTTGTCGACGGCTCGGCCGAGCAGTCGCCGCGCCTCCGGCGTCGGGTCGACGAGCGTGTGGAGCGCTTCGTCGGGGATCTCGGCGTTCGTCCGGAAGTGTTTGCCGCCGCGCCGTACCTGGCGCCGGCGGGCAGCGACGACGCGCTCCCGGACCGATGCGCTCGTGGTGCCCGGCGCCTCCGAGTCGAGATCCTTCCACGCAACCGGGGTCAGTGAGAGGTGCAAGTCGATGCGGTCGAGAAGGGGACCCGAGATGCGCGCAACGTAGCGGGCGACCGCATTGTCGTCGCAGCGGCAGTCGTGGCCGGGTGTGCCGCGAAAGCCGCAGGGACAGGGGTTGGCTGCGGTGATGAGTTGGAAATGAGCCGGGAAGACACAGCTTCCGCTGGCCCGGGCGATCGTGATGTGTCGGTCTTCCAACACCTGTCGCAGCGCCTCGAGGGCGCGGCGCTCAAATTCGGGCAGCTCGTCGAGGAAGAGAACGCCCCGGTGCGCCAGCGTGATCTCCCCGGGACGCGCGGGCCGACCGCCGCCCAGCAGCCCCGCCGGGCTCGCCGTGTGGTGCGGTGAGCGAAAGGGGCGGCGAGAGACGAGTGGCATGCCCTCTGGGAGCTGGCCGGCGGCGCTGTGGATGCGCGTGACCTCGAGCGCTTCGTCGAGATCGAGCGGTGGCAACAGGCCCGGAAGCCGACGCGCCAGCATGCTCTTGCCGCAGCCCGGCGCGCCGCGCAGCAGGAGACCGTGGCCGCCGGTGGCGGCGATCTCGAGGGCGCGCTTGGCGAGTTCCTGGCCCCGCACGTGCACGAGGTCCGGGGCGGGCGCGGACGGTGGCTCGAGGACCGGTGGCAGCGCTTCGTCGAGCGGCTCGGCATCGCGAACGAAGGCCACCACGGCCTGCAGGTCGTCGGCGATGAGCACTTCGACGTCGGGAGTCAGCGCGGCCTCTGGGGCGCTTGCCCGGGGCGCGATGAGGCTCCGGCAGCCCGCGTCGCGCATCGCCAAGCACAGCGCGAGCGCGCCGCGCACAGGACGCAGCCTTCCGTCCAGGGCGAGTTCGCCGAGGAAGCCGAGCCGCTCGAGCGACGCGTCCCCAAGGGTGCCCGCTGCCTTCAGGATGCCTACTGCGATCGGCAGGTCGAGTCCGGCGCCGCTCTTGCGCAACTCGGCGGGCGCCAGGTTGACCGTGACTCTTCGGCTCGGAAAGGGCACGCCCGCGCTCTGGATGGCGGCGCGCACCCGGGCGGCGCTCTCGCGGACCGCGGCCTCGGGCAGTCCCACGACGTCGATCCGCGGCAGCTGGGAGCTGATGCGCACCTCGACCTCGATGGGAAATCCTTCCACGCCGCGAAGGGCTGCACCGAGGGTGCGCGCCATGCGGTGTCTCCGCGGGACTGCTGGGGTGAGGGGGGGGAGGCGAACGAGTTGAGGGCAGGGTCCGGAGAAACCGAAACCCTGCCCTCGCTTTCGAAAAGCCCCGCCAGGGAGGGACTTCACTGGATAAGTGGCCGCACCGGCCCAAAGGTGTCAATGAAAGTGATTTTTTCCGGCGCCCGGTTTGCCCCAAGGGGATTTTTCCGAGAGGGTCAGATTTACACGATCAGGCGCTAGGATTCCCGGCCCACAGGCTCCGAGGGACTCCTATGCGCATTGGTCTGCCGCACCTGTTCTTTGGCTTTGTGTTCTGCACGTCGCTGGGGTGCGAGGCCCTCCGGCCGGCCCCGGAGGCCGGGCCCGATGTGGCGCCGGGAATGTCTGCGCCGGAGGCGGGAAGCTCCTCGAGCGGAGTCGTCGCTTCGCCGAGCGCCTTCGAGGCTTCCCGGGCGTGGAGCGATCTCGAAGTCCTCGCCGCCGGGCCGCGACGCACGGGAACCGAGGGAGCCGAGCGTGCCCGCACATACATTCGCGAGCAGTTCGCGGCGTTGGGCCTCGAAGTCCATGAGCAGGCGTTGGACATCGAGAGCCCGGGCCAGGAGCCGCTGCGGGTGACCAACCTCGTGGCTGTCGTTCCCGGAGCGTCTTCGGACCTCATCCTGCTGCTCGCGCCCTACGACTCGCGCCACTACGAGAGCTTCGAGCACGTCGGCGCTAACGACGGGGCATCCGGGGCCGCCGTGCTCCTCGAACTCGCGCGCGTGATCTCCGCCGAGCCGCTCTCCTTTACCACCTGGTTTGTCTTTCTCGACGGAGAGGCACCGTTCTCCGCGGCAGAAGACACCCTGAGTTTTGCAGGCAGCCGGGTTTTCGCAGCGTTGCTGGACGAACGCTCTGCCGTCGAGCAGGTACGGCTGGCCGTATTTCTGAACCGCGTCTGCGATTCTGATCTGAAGCTCGTGCGCGACCTGGGTTCGCACAGGCTGTACCGAGAGGAGTTCTGGAATGCCGCGGGGCGGCTTGGCCACGGGGAAGCTTTCTCGCGCGAAACGGCCTTCGAGAGCCCCGACGCGAGTCACGGTCCACTGGCCCACGTGGGCCTGCGGCGCGTGGTGGCGTTGGTCGACACGAGCCACGGGGGTGGCGTGTCGCCGGGACCCTATTCGGGTACGGAGGACGACGATCTCGAGCACTGCTCTGAGCAGAGCCTCGGAGTGGTGGGAAGCGTCACGCTCGCGGGTCTCTCGACGATTAGCGAACGTCTGGCTCGGCTCGACCGCTTCTCCGATTCTTCCGTCTCGGATGCCGAGCCGCTTCGGCCCGAGCATCTCTCCGGCGTCGAAGACGGAGCGGAGGCCCCCGAGCCGGCTGCCGCGGAGGCCGCCGAGCCGGCTGCCGCGGAGGCCCCCGAGCCGGCTGCCGCGGAGGCCGCCGAGCCGGCTGCTGCGGAGGCACCCGAGCTGGCTGCTGCGGAGGCACCCGAGCCGGCTGCTGCGGAGGCACCCGAGCCGGCTGCTGCGGAGGCACCCGAGCCGGCTGCTGCGGAGGCACCCGAGCCGGC
>PBYF01000141.1 GCA_002729515.1 Deltaproteobacteria bacterium | reverse complement strand
TCGCCGTCGCTGTTCCCGTACTCGCCGTCGCTGTTCCCGTACTCGCCGTCGCTGTTCCCGTACTCGCCGTCGCTGTTCCCGTACTCGCCGTCGCGGGACCAACGCTTGAACTTCCTGCGCTCACCTGACGGGTCCCCGGGGCAGGCCGGGCGAGGCAGGCTCGTCTGCCGCCGAACGCTCGGCCCCACTCGCCGGTGCGACCCTACTGGAGTGCGACGGGCAGGGTCTTCGGACCGCGGATGATGGCACCGGTCGGAGCCGAGGCCTGGGGGTCGCCCTGCAGCCGCAGCTTCGGGAAACGGTCGATCAGCACGTCGAGGGCGATCGAGAGTTCCTTCTTCGCCAGGTGCATGCCGGGACAGGAGCGCTCGCCACGCCCGAAACTCAGGATATCGCGCGAGCTGCGGGCCGGGTCGAAGCGGTGGGGATCGTCGTAGACCGCGGGATCCCGATTCGCCGACGCCATGCTGAAGAGGACGAAGCTCTTCGGCGGGATCTCCCTTCCGCCGAACTCGACGGTCTCCTCGGCCGAGATGCGTGGAAGGTTGGGCACCGGCGTCTGCCACCGCAGCGACTCGTGAACGGCCGTGGCGCGGACGGAGGGATCGTCGACCACCTGCTCCCAGGCGCCGGAGTGTGAGAGCAATGCGTGCAGCAGGTTTCCGATGCCATCGCACGTCGTCGTTGCACCGGCGGAAAACATGAGCTTCACGTGGGAGGAGATCTCCTCGTCCGTGAGGTGGCGTCCCTCCACCTCGGCGGCGATCAGTTCGGAGATCACGTCGCTGCGGGGCTCGTGGCGGCGCTCGGCCAAGGTGGGCGCGAGGTAGCGCGTGAACTCGGCGGCGGCGCGGCGGCAGACCTCGAGCGGCACGTTTGGCGGAGTCACCATCTCCGCCGCCCATTGGTGGAACTCGTCTTCCCGGTCCCGGGGAATCCCGACCAGGCGGCAGAGCACCAGGAACGGGAAGCGGTGCGTGAACGCACTCGCGAGATCGGCCTCGCCGCGCCCGTCCAGACGCTCCAGCAGCTCGTGAGCCAGCTCCGCCATCCCCTCGCGCTCGTAGCGTTCCACTGCCCGCGAGCGAAATGCCGGGGTGGCGAGCCGCCGGTACAGGGTGTGCCTGGCCCCTTCCATCGACTGGAAGTTGGGGCCGATCACCCGGGCGATGCTGTTCTGGTAGAGGCGGGCCGGCGGGAACTTCGCGGCGTCGATGAAGCCCTCGAGCAGAAGGCCGTGGGTGGTGGTGAGAAAGCAGGGCGCACCGGCGAACGTCGCGCGGGCCAGCGGACCATCGCCCCGCAGCTCCTCGAGGAGCTCGAACATCTCGTGACCGGGCAGCTCGGCGAACGCGAGATCGACCGTCCGTGCTTTCTCCATCTCTGCCCACCCGTGCCTGCCGGGGAAAAGGCGTCCTATTGCCACGCTCCCCTGAAGCAGCCTTTCCCGCGCATTGCGCGCAGCGACAAAATCGCACTCTTGCACCCTCGGTGCCACGACCCAGCAGGCGCGGCACCGGACCAGCACATGCCGAGCCAGATCGTGATGCTGTCGGCGATCGCCGCGGTGACGAAGACGATTCGATTGAACGCGGCTGCGACGCTCGCACCACTGCGTCACCCGCTCCTGAACGCCAAGCAGTGGGCGACCCTCGACCTCGTCTCCGGGGGTCGCGTGACGATCCTTCCGATCGGCAGCTGGCAGGCCGAGGAGTACGAAGCCTTCGGGATCCCACACGAGGAGCGCGGCCGCCGGCTGGACGAGCAGCTCGAGATCATGCGCCTGGTCTGGAAGGAGACGCCCGCGAGCTACCGCGTGATCCAGCGGAGTACGGGAAACGTCGGAGCCTTCGCGTTGCGCGCGATCCTGGGGCACCCGGAACTCGAGTTCGTGGGCGTCTGGGTGCGCTCCGAAGACGAGGACGGCGTCCGAATAACACAGTGAATCCGGCACCACTCGAGGCCGCCACAGCATTTCGCCCGCGGGCACCGGCATCGCGGCACATCCCATGCTGCTTGAAACCGCTATTCTGATTTAATAGAATAGTGGTTACCAGACATGCCCTCTCCCGACCGCCAGAGCGCGCGCCGCACCCGCCCCAGCGCCATCCAGCGCCGGATGAAAGAGGAGCGTCGCACCCTCTACCAGCAGGTCATCACCGAAGCCGCCGAGCGCGTCTTCGCCCAGAAGGGGGCAGATCGCTCCCGCATGCGCGAGATCGCGGCCGAAGCCGGCATCTCGCTGGGCACGCTCTACGGGGTGATCGATGGCAAGGAGTCGCTCTTCAACAGCATCCACCGGACGCGCATGCGCGAGTTCCTGGATTGCATCCGCGAGGCGCGAGACGCCCACTCGGACACACTCGAGAGCCATCTCTCCGTTCTCAAGCGGGGGGCCGCCTACTTCCTCGAGAGGCCCGACTTCCTGCGCATGTGCTGTCGCGACGGCTACGGCTGGGCGTCCGGCTTCCCGAAGTCGGCGGGCGAGAGCGAGATCTGGAAGCAAGGCGTCCCGATTCCCCGGGACCTATTTGCCCGCGGCATCGCGGAGGGGATCTACGTCGACGAGGACCCCGACCTGCTGGTGCGCAAGATGCTGGCACTCAAGCAAGTGGAGCTCGCCTACTGGCTCGAGCACGCCGGCGAGACCCCGCACGAAGTCATCCTGCAACGACTCGAGAGTCAGTTCATTCGCACCTTCTGCGCCCCCAACCGCTAAAGCGCGATGCCGTCGAAGCCGGTGATCGGGAGAAACGAAATGGAGCAGATTCCGGAACGCAAACGCTTCCTCTCTCGCAAGACCACCTTTCCCATGTTCAGCAACGACGTGGCGGACGGCTGGCTGCAGCTCCTCAATCTGGTCATGCGGATCGGCACCGACAAGACGACCGGCCAGGGCGACAGGATCGCCGAGGCATTGAACGCGATCGTGACGATCCAGCTAGCCGCCGAGGAGGAGGAACTCGCGCCTTACCTCGACCTCAGTGGCGCCGACGTCGACGAGCACTACCGACGGTTCACGTCCACGTCTCCCACCGGCGACTCGGGCCCGGCGCTCGGCCAGCGCCTGCACGACTGGAACGGGCTCAGCCAGTTCGACGCGGCGATCGAGCGACTGAAACAATCCCACGACACGCGCTCGGGCACGCTGGTGCTGATCGACCCGCAGGAGATGGGCTCGCCTCAGAATACGCCGTCGATCCTCTCCGCCACCTTCAACGTCATCGAAGGTGCGCTATTCGGCTCGTTCGTGATTCGCAGCATGGACGTCTACGCGGCTTGGCCGCTCGAGGCGCTGTCGCTCACTCGCCTGCAGCGGGAGGCCGCCGCACGGCTCGGCATCGACGTGGGGAGCGCGACCTTCGTCATCCACTCGGCTCATCTCTGCGATCGCGATTGGGCCAGCGCACTGCGCGTGTTGGACGAATCGTTCAAACGCCCCCTGCCCCTTCAGGAAGACGCCTCGGGCATCTTCCTGTTCGGAAACGACGGCGGCAAGGCCAGGGCGATGCTTCTCAACCACGACGCGAGTGCGATTCAATGGGAGGAGACCTTCACAAATCCAGAAGACCTCTCCTGGTACATCATAGACATCATGCCGTGGCTCTCGTCTCAACACATGCGGTACATCGGGCAGGAATGTGCAGCGCTGATGCGCTCCATTCGCGAGAGCGAATGCTACGAGCAGGGTTAGGCATCACCGTCTCGCAGCAACCACTGACATTCAAGGGTCAGAACCATGGGTAGGCTTTTCTGGGAAGCGATTCAGCGGTCGACCACCGGGCCAATCATGGCGGAGGAGAAGTTCGAAACCGAGTTACTCCCGTCCGTTCTCGCGTCCGTTCAGGCCAAGTACAAGATCGAAGCCGATCCCGACGAGCCGGTCATGGCCGACCCGGACATGGCGGATGCCGTCTTCCAGGCCGGCATGGAGCTCCTGCTCGAGCTCGGGCTCTATTGCCAGGACACGAAACGAATCATCAAGTTCACCGAGGAAGAGATCAAGGAAGCCATCGCCACAGCGAGACACGAGGTCACGTTCGGGCAGGGTCGGGACGAGATCAGGCTCACTCCCAGGGCGCCGGGTGATGCAAAGCACCCCTACTGTTGGCCTCCCGCGGGCACGATCACGAGGGATGTCGATATCTACCGGGCCCATGCCCTGACCGTCGTTCGGGAACCCACCTGCGATGGCGTGTTTCCGCTGCCGCTCTTCGGCGTCGGCAAGACGAAGAACATCGCGGAGACCCCCGCGCACACGCTCGTCTGCCTGACGGAAGCCCGGATCATGAACGACGTGGCGACCTGGGCGGGCCGGCCCGGTCTCTTCTTCGGCATCCCGATGAGTGCCACGACGCCCATTACCCTGATGAGCACGTTCAACTCGGGCCTCTACAACAAGTACAACTGCACGCTTCCCGTCCAGATCTTGATGGACATGCGGGTCAACTACGACCGCTTCAATCTCACCTTCTTCGCGGAGCAGCAAGGACTCGAGCCGTGGATGAGCTCCTCTCCCACGCTGTACGCCTACCTGACCGGTCCCGAACAAGGCGCGATCGAGATCATCGCGCATACCCTGGGCATGCTCGCCTACTCGGGCGGGACGCTCACCCAGGGGATGTCGGTATCGGTCCACGGCGTCTACTCGGGAAACGACATCACATGGAGCAACTCGGCTGCTGCCCTTGCGGCTGAGCAGAATCTCCGGCTGCCATGGCTGACGATGGGAGGCACCGCCGACCCCAGTGGACCCATGAGCGACAGCTCCTGGTACGGCACAGCCGTCTGCATCATCAATGCGTGCATCTCGGGAATGGAAGCGACGTGGCTGTCCGGAGGGTCGACCGGGCTGGAGGCCCGCTGGGCTGGTGAGCTGTCTCGTGCGGCGGCCGCACTCAGCCCGCGCGAAGGCATCGAGATCATCAAGAAGGCCAACGCCGCCGAATGTGCACCGGCGCCGCCCGCGGCCACGATCGACAAGCTGTACGACATGAGTACGCTGAGGCCCATTCCGGAATTCGTCGACCATTACAAGAAGTTCACACGGATCTTCAAGGAGTGGGGCCTCGACTACCCGTCGTGGGACGACTAACGCCCACGATCCACGGGGCGGGCCCAAGCTCCCCGGGAGGAGAAGCAATGCCGACGATCGAAGACCTGAGACGGCTGGTGAGCGAGACCAAGCCGGAAGAGGCAGCGGAGATGACCCGCGAGCTGCTCGCCGCCGGCCTCGACCCGATGGAGATCCTGGAATCTGGCATCATGGACGGCCTCACCGAAGTGGGGGATCGATTTGCCGCCAAGCAGGCGATCGTCCTGGATCTCGTCAAGGGCGGCGTCACTGCCAAGGCCTGCATCCCCCTCATCCAGGAGGCCTTCCCCGAAGGCCAGAGCGCCAAGCACGACAAGAAGATCGTACTCGGAACCATGCTCAGCCAGCACAACATCGGAAAGAACCTGGTGAGCACCCTGCTCTCGATCGGAGGCTTCGACGTCATCGACATCGGCGAGAAGAACTCGCCGTTCGACTTCTACGAGACCGCCGAGAAGGAGGGAGCGGACATGATCGCCGTGTCCGTGGTCTTCGCTCCCGCGATGGAGAAGTTCACCGAGCTCATCGGCATATTGAAGGAGCTCGAAGTGCGCGAGAAGTACCCGGTCATCGTCGGCGGTGCCGTCACGACGAAAGCGTGGGCAGAGAAAGAGGGGGCAGATGGCTGGGGCGCGCAGGCGAAGGACGGCGTCACCCTCGCCAGGGACCTGCTGGGCGTCGCCTAGCCCCGGCACTGTGTTCACCGGGCTGAGAAAAAGGCACCAGACCGAACCCACCGAGGGGTCAGGCTCACTGGTGGGTACACCAACTCGAAGACTGGTACGACAAACTGCGGCAGTCCGTAGCTGAAGGCATGCACAGACGCTGGATCTCTACAAGATCCAGCTATTCCGTTCATAGGGTGGATCCGTCGCATACGTCCGGATCTGTGAGGGTCCGAGGGGGCGACCTCCTCGGTCTACGCGACCGCCTCGCACAACGAGACCCGCGGGCAACCGTTGCGGGTAACCGCAGCAACGCCGGACAATGAAGACACCCTAACGAGCGGCGATGGAGTTTTCGATCGCGTCGAGCAGATCCCGGATCTCGACGGGCTTGGCGAGGCATCGGTGCGGTATGGACACGAGGAATGCTTTGGCGTCCTCGGTGAACGCACCGCCGCTCAGGTAGAGCATGTTCTCGGCGAGTTTGGGCCGCACCTGGGAAATCTGCTCGTGGAGCTCGCGAGGTGCCGTGCCGGGCATCATCACGTCGCAGAGGATGATGTCGAATTCCTCTGCCTCGAGCTGTTTCAGTGCAGCGTCCGCGCTGTTGCATACCTCGACGTCGTGCCACTTTGCGAGAAGTCGCGCAATTGCACTTGCGACCATCGGCTCGTCGTCGACGAGCATGACCTTTGCCCGACGTGGCGTGGCAGCGGTCCCCTCAGGTGCAGTGGGCTCATCCTCGCCGACCGCAATGGGCAATACGACGCTGAACGTGCTCCCTTCGCCCGACCGGGACTCGACGTTGATCTGACCACCGTACCCCTGGATGATGTTTTGGCTTATCGGAAGGCCGAGCCCGCTGCCGCCCTCGACGCGTCTGGTCGTCACGAACGGTTGAAATATCTCGTCGATCAGCTCAACCGGGATACCGCGGCCGTTGTCCTGAACAGACACGATCACGTGGTTCTCGTCGACACCAGAGCTGATCCGGATCTCGTTGTCCTCACGGGCTGTGCCTTCGAACGCGTGAGCGGCGTTGACCAGCAGGTTGACGAAGACATGGCTGAGCTGGGTCTCGTTGGCGTCTACCTTGGGCATATCCCCATACGCTTCGATCAGCCGCGCGCGATGCTGGATCTCGTCTGCCGCGATCTTGCACGACAGGTCGAGGATCCTGCGGACATCGACTCTTTCGGTGCGTTCGTTGTCGGAACGAGAGAAGTTCCGCAAGCCGCTGACGATACGACGGACCCGCTCGGCCCCCTGCCTCGCGTCCTCGATGATCTCTTCGATCTCTTCGGGGTCACCATCGCCTCCCCCTCGAGTCCCAACCTCGTCGGCCAGGAAATCGAGATTGGACATGACGTAGGTCAGCGGGTTGTTGATCTCGTGCGCAACTGCGCTTGCGAGTCGACCGAGCGAATCGAGGCGCTCACTGACGGCGACCTGCCGCTCCAGCCTTCGTTGCTCTGTGACGTCGCGAACGGCGGCGACCGTCAGTATGCCGTCGTGAGTATTGATCGGATTCAAGCTGATCTCAGCGGGAAAGACCCGTCCGTCTTTGTGCTGGGCCCGCAGATTGGGGCTGGCGCTCATTGGTCGCGGATGTGGAGCATCGAAATATCCCCGCCGGTGGCGGCTGTGTTCTGCGCGGGCGTCGTCCGGAACCAGTACGGACATCGACTGGCCGACCAGCTCTCCGCTCTCGTAGCCAAACACCCGGGATACGGCACCGTTGACGGTGATTATCTTGCCGTCGGCATTCACGATGATAATCGCGTCCGGTGTGGCTTCGAGAAGACCGCTGAGCCGCGACTCCTGGTGCCGGCGTTCCGTGATGTCTCGGACCGCGGCCATGAACAGCGGCCGATTGCTGTGGCCGAGCGGACTCAGACAGATCTCTGCGCTGAACTCGCTCCCATCCTTGCGCAGCGCTCGCAGGCCAATGTCGCCCGCCATAACCCGCGGCGTGGGCGCCCTGGTGTACGCGGCCCGGTGAGACGTGTGCGCGCTCCGCACCCGTTCTGGCACCAGCAGATCAACGTTCAGTGCGAGTAACTCGTCGCGCGTATAGCCGGAGAGCACGGTCGCGCGCTCGTTACACAGCAAGATCCTGCCGTCCTCATCCACGACGAGTATCGCGTCGGGTGCAGCTTCGAAGACGTCGCGCATCAGCGACTCGGACAATGAACCGGAATCGTCAAACAACGGTCGAACCCCTCGATGAATGCACTAGCGCACAGAACGGCTTGCCGCAATCCGATTGGAACATTCAAGGCTCGACAGGCGTAGATGCATCGACCTGTCGTCGGAGCCAAGCCGTGTAGGCGTTTTTTCTCTATGTTTGGATGTCGAATCAAATCGACCTCTGGGCTCCGCTCTTCGCGATCACCGTGTCCAGTTCCTCCAGCAACGATCGCGACGGCAGGCTCCCATGGACAATTGGATGTCTCTTTTTCCTGCGGCCGATGGCACTCTGGATGCTGGATGAATCCTTGCACTAAGCCATGAGACCACTCCGACTAACCCCCATCCAAGGAGAGCGACAATGGGATTGATCGAAGACGAACACAAGAGTTTCATCGAGGAAGTGGGCCTTTGCTACGTGGCAACCGCTTCGAGCGACGGCGAGCCCAATGTGAGCCCGAAGGGCTCCATCATGGTTCTGGATGAAGACCACCTGGCTTTTGCCGACATCATGAGCCCGGGATCGAGAGCCAACCTCGAGCAGAATCAGCGGGTGGCTGTCTACGTCTGTCGTCCCGAAAAATTCCAGGGCTTTCAATTCAAGGGCACGGCCGAACTCGCGCAGGACGGTCCCGTCTACGATCGGCTGGCAGCGGCCATCGAGGAGAAAGGGCTCAAGCTGCCCCCGATCCAGAATGCGGTCACGGTCACGGTAAAAGAGATTCGAGGGCTGGGGGAGTAAACCTCGGCCCGTACCGGGCGGACTGCGAGTGCTGGGGTGGCCCGTGGGGTTGAGATCGCGTTGGGGTTCTTGCGTGTGGCCGCGGCAGCCCGGTGTTTTCGGTGTGGGTCGGGGCTATGCCGGGTCGTCACCGTCGCGCGGGGTCTGATCGAACGCCCACGGCGGCTGCTCGGGCAGCCCCCCCCGAACTCCCGATTGCCGGCTCCCCGAGGCTCCGCGCATTTTTTCTTTCGATAACCTACGCGGAACAGGGTATCGTCGTTGCGCGACACCTTCGAGCGTGCGCAGCGGTTGCGGGGAGCCTGGCGAGGGGGCCTTGGCAACGAATTCCAGTCCGATTACTAAAGCGAACCCGTGGCCGGGAGCAACCAGCAGCAAGAGCGGAGTCCGATCGCTGGCTGGTCGGGCCTCGTTGCGAGGCGGGCTTCTCTTTCTCCTCATCTTCCTCATCCCCGCGATGACGGCTTCGGGCGAGAACACGTCGGTTGCCGAAATCGATAGCCTGCGAGAAGCCGTTCAACGCCTGGAAGCGCGGGTCGAGCAGCTCGAAGCGGAGATTGCTTCGAAAGACGAGCCGAATGTGGCTTCGATCGAAACAGTGGGATCCTCGAGAGAGGCACCGAAGGCTCCGGAGATCCAGGAGAGCGTCTCCGATCCAGCCGCAGACACCTCGGATGCTTCCGGGTCGGACGTCTATGGGCTCGGGAGTCAACACCCAGCTCCAGCGAACCCCTTTTGGAAGTCTGTCCGAGTTGGCTTCAGTACGACCGTCCAGCTCGACACCATTCACGACTTCAATTCGGTGGGCCTCACACCCGGAAGCGGATTCGAGAACTGGTTCGTAACGGCCAATATCCCGGTGCGTGGCTCCGCCGCAGCAAATCGCGACAACCGGACCGGTTTGAGCATCCAGCAGAGTCACCTCGACGGTTGGCTCCAAATGCCCACGCCCTGGGGTGACTTCGAGGTCTTTACCAAGTTCAACCTGACCGGAAAGATCACGGGCATCGCGCCCTTCCAGGTCTACCAGCTGTATGGGCGCTGGGGCTGGCTGGAAGCGGGCCTGGACTACACGCTTTTTCTGAATAGAGCGACGATCCCGCACACACTCGACTTCGAGGGCCCCAACGCAATCCCGGAGAACCGGCCAATCCAAGCCCGGCTGAAGGTGCCGATACATCAGCTGATCGGCTCACCAGAGAATCTGTATCTACTCATCGGCATAGAGGATGAGCCGGGCGACATCACCCTTCCCGACACACAATTCAACGATCTAAATCGGGTTCCCTCGGTCGTCGGTGGGCTCGCGTACGAGAATGCGCGCGGAACCGCGATCTGGCTCCAGGGCCTCTACCGCCACCTCGAAGTGAGCGGAAACGGCATGCGCGAGAGCGTGGACGGCTGGGGACTCACCCTCCAGATCTATTTGCCCACGACCGGAAAAGACAGCTTCGCGCTGGGCGCGGTCGGTGGTCAGGCGCTCGGGGCGTACATCGACGATCTCCAGGGCCAGGGCCTCGACGCCGCTCCCATATCGGTGTCCAACCCCAGCCTGCGACCCGTGAGGGCTGCTTCCTTCTGGGCCGTCTACACGCACTTCTGGCGCGAGGCGCTGCGCTCGACGGCGACCTACGGCTACACCTGGGCTGATACCGAATTCATCGATCCTTCCTTCCAACCGGTTGAAGACCAGGGCATCTACAAGCGTGCACACTACGTCTCGGCGAACCTGATCTGGAGCCCCATCCCACCCCTGGATATCGGCGTGGAGTACCTGTTCGGCAACCGACAGATCACGCGTGGGAGCGCCGCCTCCAACAACACAAGTCGCAGCGGTCTGAATAACCGCCTTCAATTCACGCTTTCCTGGCACCTGAGCGGTGAGTCCCGCCTCAATTGGTGACTCGGCAAGGAGTGGACACTTCATGATCGATCCGACCTACAAGCCGATTCGACTCCGAGCTCTGATCGTGGACGACGGCTTGGCCCACCTGGACACGAGCCTCGGACGTTCCGCAGAGGATCTGGCGCGCGAACTCGAAGCGCGGAACGTCGATGTCGTGCGAGCGCTGTCGACCCGGGACGGCGCGGCCGTCGTCATCTCCGATGCAGCTCTCAGCGGCGTCCTCCTGAACTGGGACCTCGGCCGCGATGACGAGGCGTCGCATGCGCAGGCTCGAGCACTGCTCGAGAAGCTTCGCGAACGGCATGCAGCGGTTCCTGCTTTCCTCGTGGCCGATCGCGAAGGAGTGATGCGGGGCCTGAGCCTTGAAGTCGCCGAACTCGTCGATGAGTACGTCTGGCTTCTCGAGGACACCGCAGATTTCGTAGCAGGCAGAGTGATCGCTGCAATGAAGCGCTACCGCGCTCAGCTCCTGCCACCCTTTGCCAAAGCCCTCGGCGAATACTCCCAAGTTCGAGAGTATTCCTGGTCCGCCCCGGGCCACCAGGGTGGAGTCGCCTTCACCAAGCTGCCCCCCGGGCGCCTCTTCTTCGATTTCTACGGAGAGAACCTGTTCCGTACAGATATGGGCATCGAGCGCGGCCAGCTTGGCTCTCTCCTCGACCACAGCGGTCCAGTCGCCGACAGCGAGGCCTACGCCGCGCGTGTTTTCGGAGCGGACCGCTCCTACTCGGTCGTGGTCGGCACCTCGGGTTCGAACCGAACCATCATGCAGGCTTGCATGAAAGAGGACGATCTCGTCGTGGCTGATCGCAACTGTCACAAGTCCATCGAGCAAGGCCTCATCCTGACCGGCGCGAGACCCATCTACTTGATTCCGACCCGCAACCGCTACGGAATCATCGGGCCCATCCCCCCTGAAGAGATGAGCGCTGATGCACTTCGCAGAAAGACAGCCGAAAGCCCTCTGACGAACTCGCTCGAGCAGACGAAGCCGGTCTACTCAGTCGTCACCAACTGTACCTACGACGGGCTTTGCTACAACGCAGCTCGCGCTCAGGAACTCCTACAGGCTAGCTGTGACAGGATTCACTTCGACGAAGCGTGGTACGGATACGCTCGATTCAACCCGATGTACGCGGATCATTACGCCATGCGGGGAAATCCTGCGGACCACACCGGCCCGACAGTCTTCGCGACACACTCGAGTCACAAGCTCCTCGCCGCCCTCTCCCAAGCCTCGTACATCCATATCCGAGACGGTGCAGGCTCGGTCGACCACGATCGCTTCAACCAGGCCTACATGATGCACGCCACGACCTCGCCGCTCTACGCCATCATCGCATCCAACGATATCGCCAGCGCGATGATGGACGGACCCGGGGGCCGATCGCTCACCCAGGAAGTCATCGACGAGGCGGTCGATTTCCGGCAAACGGTCGCACGGATGGAGCGGCAACTCGCCGCGTCGGGCGACTGGTTCTTCAAGCCCTGGAATGCAGATTCGGTGACCGACCCGGCCGACGGCCAGGTCTACGAGTTCGCCGATGCCCCGCGCGAACTCCTGACCAAGGGCCAGGACGCATGGATCATGCGCCCCGAGGACACCTGGCACGGCTTCGATGGAATTGCCCCCGACTGGTGCATGCTCGACCCGATCAAGGTCAGCCTTCTCTCCCCGGGAATGGGCCAAGATGGGCAACTGCTCGAGCGCGGTGTGCCCGCCGCGCTCGTCAACGCCTACTTCACCCGCTTCGGGATCGTTCCCACACGCGTAACGGACTTTCAGATCATGTTCATCTTCTCGATCGGCGTGACCAAGGGGAAATGGGGAACCCTTCTGACCAATCTCCTCTCCTTCAAGCGGCACTACGATGCCAACGATCGCATCGAAGAAGTGCTGCCGGATCTGGCCGCCAGGCACCCGGACCGATACGCAAATCTCGGAATTCGAGAGCTGGGCGATGAGATGTTCCAGTACCTGAAGGAAGAGCGTCCCGGCGACCTGCTGAACAAGGCCTACTCGACGCTGCCCACACCCGACATGACCCATCGTGAAGCCTACAACTCCATTGTCTCGAACCAGATCGAGAAGGTGTCCGTCGAGGACCTGGCCGGCCGGACGGCGGCGAATGGAGTCATCCCCTATCCGCCGGGAATTCCGATGCTGATGTCGGGAGAGAATTTTGGAAACCAGGAGAGCCCTCAGATCGGCTACCTCCGGGCACTTCAGACCTGGGATGAGCGCTTCCCAAGCTTCGAACACGAGACCGAGGGCGCCGAGGTCATCGACGGGAAGTACCACGTCATGTGCACCTCGTGATCGTCACTTGGCGCACTAGTCACCGATCGGTTGTCACCTGATGGCAAACGAGCGTAAAGGAAACGACAAGAAACTTGGCCTGACCGGTCTCGTTGCGATCGTGGTCAGCTCCATGATCGGCGGCGGGATCTTCGATCTGCCCTCCAACATGACGGCGGCCACCGCCCTCGGTGCGGTCCTGATCGCTTGGCTGATCACCGGGATCGGCATGTACTCCCTGGCCAATACGTTCCGGAGCCTGAGCGACAAGCGACCCGACCTCACCTCCGGCATATACGAATATTCTCGTGAGGCATTCGGTCGCTTCGTCGGATTCGAGATGGCATGGGGCTACTGGCTCAGCGCAGCATTCGGAAACGTTGCGTTCGCCGTGCTCATCATGGACACGCTGTCCTTCTTCTTCCCGGTATTCGGCGACGGCAAGAACCTGCCATCTGTCATTGGAGGCTCGGCCCTGATCTGGACGATGCACTTCTTCGTGCTTCGGGGAATCTCCGGCGCCGCTGCACTCAACGTCGTGGGAACGGTCGCGAAGCTCGTCCCCTTGGTGGTCATCGTCCTGGCCTCGGCGATCGCTTTCAAATGGGACACGTTTCAGTTCGACTTCTGGGGACAGGAAGAACACCTCGGCAGCATCTTGTCGCAGGTGAAGAGCACGATGCTCGTGACGCTCTGGGCCTTCATTGGCATCGAAGGGGCGGTCGTGATCGGACGGCACGCCAGAACACCGAAACTGGTCGGTCAGTCGACCTTGATCGGCCTCTTTTCCTGCTTGGTGATCTACGTCTTTCTCTCGGTCTTGCCTTTTGGCGTCCTTCACCAGAAGGAGCTGGCTGCGCTCACGACACCCTCTACGGCCTATCTGCTCCAGCACATCGTGGGGTATTGGGGTGCGGTATTCGTCAACATCGGTGTCCTGATCGCACTGCTCTCCGCGTGGCTCGCCTGGACGATTCTGGTGGCCGAGGTGCCTCATACGGCGGCTACCGACGGTGTCTTTCCGAAGTGGGTTGCGGGTGAGAACAAGCACGGAGCACCCGCCGCTGCACTGTGGCTGTCGAGCATCATCATGCAGTTGGCGATATTCGTGGTGCTGCTGTCGGACAACGCGTGGCTTTTTCTGCTCAGCATCACGGGTGTGATGGTGTTGCCTCCCTACCTCACTAGCTGTGCGTTCCTCTGGAAGCTCAGTATCAGTGGGCACTTCCCCATCCGCGGCCCAGAGAGCCAGCGCTGGTCTCACGTCACCGGAACCGTGGGCACCTTCTACGCGATCTGGTTGCTATTCGCCGCCGGACCCAGCTTTCTCCTGATGTCTGTGGTATTTTTTGGGCTGGGGATGCCGCTGTATCACATGGCTCATAAAGAGCTCTCGATGCGAGAGCTCTTTGCAGGACGGGATGCCTGGCTTGCGGGCACAATCGTCATCCTCATGGTCGTCGCGGTCTTCCTCTTCGCGACTGGCAACATCAAGATCTAGGTGGATCGCATGCCCTCGAAACGAAAGGCTGCCTCTCGGCTCCTCTTTGGCACGTTTCTGATCGCGGCGAGCATCAACTGCGCAGGTCTGAAGCACCAACACTGGCTCGACGCAACCTATCCTCGGGGAGCATCGCGATCTGTTGCAGCGATCTCCAGTTCACCACAGAACAACGAACTGATCCGAACAATCTGGCTCAAGTCCGGCTCCGAGACGACAGGTACGGCCCAGACGAGGCTGCCGGAGGGGGCGCTGGATGCGCTGGGGCAGAAGCGTGCGCCACTGGTAGAGGGCTTCGATGAGTACGACGTGCGGCTCCACGTCGGCAGCCGGAAAGAGCATCGAGTCGTCTCCCGATGCGATTTTGTCTTCTTCGATGATTCACAGACGATCGTGGGGGCCTACCGCCGACTCGGATCCTGCGACCGCTAGTTCGCAGCGCTCGTGGACGAAACGCCGGTCCGCACTCTCGATGCTTCCGGTGTCGCGTCGTGCGCGTCCGGATCCACCAGCAGAGTCAGGGTGTCGGCCGCACCCAGACATCACGCGGCCCCCGCAGCACGCATCCGATGAACTCCACCGGGCGTTCGGGGATGAGTTCCATCTCCGGGAATCGCTCGAAGATGAGCTTGATCGCGGTCTCGAGCTCTCGTCGTGCCAGGTGGGAGCCGAGGCAGAAGTGCTCACCGTGACCGAAGGCGAGATGCTGGTTCAGGTTGGGCCGATCCGGATCGAAGCGGCGTGGCTCGGGGAAGACGGCGGGATCATTGTTGGCGGCCGTGACGCCGAAGATCACCGGTGTGCCGGCCTCGAGCTTCACGCCGCCCAGCTCCGTGTCGGCGCTGCAGCGGCGCGGCAGCAGCGCGGTCGGAGGCTGCCAGCGCAGGCCCTCGAGCACGAGGGCCTCGCGTGCCTGGCTGCTCTCGAAGACCCGTTCCCGCATGCCCGGTGTGGAGAGAATGGCGGTGAGCAGGCTCCCGAGATTCTTGTAGGCAGTGTCCGAGCCGGCGGGGAAGAGCAGCAGGCAGAAGGCGAAGATCTCGTCGTCCGTCAGGCGTTGTCCCTCGATCTCGCTGGTTGCGAGCAGGGAGAGCACATCGTCCGAGGGATCCTCGCGTCGCTGCTTTAGCAGCGGACGCACGTAGTCCTGAAAGCCATGACGTGCGCGCAGCGCCCCTTCCGGATCCCAGGGATAGTCGATGATCTTGATGGCCCATTCCAGGAACAGGGCCTCGTCGTGGACGGGCAGCCCCAGCAAGCGGGTGATGACGGAGAAGGGGAAGGGACGGGTGAAGCCTGCGACCATCTCGATCTCGCGCTTGCCTTCGAGGGCGTCGAGTCGCTTCGTGGCCTCTTCGGTGATGCAGCCCTCGACGTAGCGCTTGACCCGGGAGGGCAGGAACGGATGCGCGACGAGCAGGCGATTGATCCGGTGCTCGTCGCCTTCCATCACCTGCAGCGTTCGTCCCATGCTGGGTTCTGAGTGCACCCGATAGGCGGCGGACGAGGCGAAATGCTCTTCGTCCGCGAAGGCCTGCCGAAGCTCCTCGTGGGCGTTGATCAGGTACGTGATCTCGCCGTGGTAGAGGACGGGCACCACCGGGCCGAGCTTGCGGACTTCGTCGAGCAGGTCGTGGAGGTTGGGCGCCTCGGCATGGGCGAAGTCGATGTCGGGGAGGGCGGGGGTGACGCTCACGGTGGTCTCCTTTGCGTTTCGACGCTGTCCCGCTCGAGCGCGGGCAGCCGGCACGCTGTGAACACTGGAAGGAACCAAATTCCGGGTTTGGATGATATACTAAGAGCCGACAAAGGTGCCCGTTACCGGGGCCGTACCGCATATTGGCTGCGTTGCGCAGCGCGGGGTTTCGAAGAAACAACTGCACCACGCCACGGCCCGTTCGGCCTCGAAGGCAACGTGCGAGGGGAAGGCCCATTCTCATGACGTATGACGTGATCATTCGGGGCGGCGAGATCGTCGATGGAACCGGCAGCGAGCCGCGGCGCGCCGATCTGGCGATTCAGGGGGATCGCATCGCTGCGATCGACGATGTATCCGGCGACGCGGCGCTCACCATCGACGCGACGGGCAAGATCGTGACGCCGGGCTTCGTGGACCTCCACGCCCACATGGATGCCCAGGTGATGTGGGATCCGAAGGCTTCTCCGCCCTGCTACCACGGCATCACGACCATGCTCAACGGCAATTGCGGTTTGAGTCTGGCTCCCGTCAGGCCCGACGAGGCCGGCGTCCTCGTCAAGCTGCTCGAGTTCGTCGAAGACATCCCGGCCGAGGCGATCCTCGAGGGCAACCGCTTCACCGGTGGAAGCTTCGGGGCCTACCTCGACACCCTCGAATCGCTCCCGATGGGGATCAACGTGGCTTCTCTCGTGGGCCACACGGCCGTTCGCTACCTCGCCATGGGCGAGCGCAGCATGGATGAGAGCGCCGATCCGAACGATGCAGAACTCTCCATGATGTGTGAGGCGGTGCGCGGCGCGATGAACGATGGTGCGTTCGGCTTCTCGACATCGCGTTCGCTGGTCCACTCCACGTCGGATGGTCGCAAAGTGCCCGGGACCTTTGCGAACCTCGACGAGTTGATGGCTTTCGGCAAGGTGATCAAAGAAGCGGGGCACGGCATCTACGGCTGGGTGTCCGCGATCGAGAGCGGCGACGCCGAGCCGCAGCAGCGCGACGTAGAGATGATGCGTCGGATCTCGTCCGAGACCGGTTGCGCCTTCACCTTCGCGGTGGTTCAGATTCGCGACAACCCGAAGTTGTACCGAGAACTCCTCGACCAGATCGCTGCGGCGAACGCGGAGGGCGCGAAGCTCAGGCCGCAGACCGAGGTGCGCGCGGTTGGTGTCGTCGTGGGGCTGCAAAACGTCACCCCCTTCCAGCAGAGCCTCGAGTGGATGGCCCTCGGGAAGCTCGACATCGAGGAGCGTCTCGCCGCCCTGCGCGATCCGGAGCGTCGCGCCGCGCTCGCCCGCGACGGGAACGCCTCCACCAGCGAGGCACAGCTCTCGCAGATCCACCAGTTGGTCGTCGAGGACGGCAACGCCCGCTACGACTTCAGCGAGGACGACAGCCTCTGGGCGATCGCCAAGCGCCGCGGCGTGACGCCTGCCGATGCGTTCATCGACATCGTCCTCGAGACCGACGGGCAGGCGTGCTTCATCTTCCCATTCGCCAACTACGACATCGAGGTGGTGGGCCAGATGCTGGACGACCCCGACATGATGCTGGGCCTGGCCGATTCCGGTGCGCACGTGGGACAGATCTGCGACACGAGCTTCTCGACCTTCTTCCTGCGCTACTGGATCCACGAGCGCGGCCTGATGTCGCTGGGCCGGGGGATCCAGAAGCTCACGTCAGAGCCGGCGGAGTTTCTGGGCATCCGGGACCGCGGTGTGCTGCGTGAAGGTGCGTTCGCGGACATCAACGTGATCGACCTGGATGAGTTGCGGGTGCACCTGCCCAAGTACACCGGCGACCTGCCCGCCGGCGCCTATCGCTTCATCCAGAAGGCCTCGGGCTACGACTACACGCTCGTGAACGGCCGGGTCTTCATGAAGGACGGAGAGTTCCAGGGTGAGTCCGCCGGTGTCGTGCTGCGCAGCAGCTGACCACTCGACCCTCTAGGGATGCTCTCGAAGCGACGGAAGCCGCACGTAGGATGCTTCTGCGAAGTCCACGTTTCTCGGTGAGTCCAGCCGCCCAACGGACTGAGCAGACAGCGGCGACCTGCCGCCGGGATTGAAGCGCCTCATCTTCCCCCATTCCATCCACTTTTTCGGCTGCCCAACGGACCGGGCGCCCAGCTTTCGGACCCACCGCTTATGGTGGCCCGAAGCGCCCGAGTTTTGGTGCCAGACGCTCCAAAGTGGATTCGAATGCGTGTTGGCCTGGTCAGCTGCAGCGCCTTCCTAGGCTACACCCTCCTCGCTAAGAGGCGTGCCGCAGCCTGGACATGCTTCGTCATCGGCGGCTACCTCAGACCCACACTCGCAGAGGTAGACTGCCGCGGGGAATTGAAGCCCACAATCTGAGCAGGACTTCGCACCGGCCCCAAACGGGGTGCCGCACGCGGGACAGGTTTCGAGTTGAACCCCAACGGCGCCTGCTTCCGGCGTACCGGGTAGCGTTGCCGCTCGGTGCTGTTCGAGGGTCTGGTGGGCGCGATCAGAATGTTCTGGAAGCACGTAGACGCAGAGGTCGAGTCCGTGTCCCGAGTTGCCTCTGAGCCGACCGGCACTCTCAATCGGCTCTCCCGGAGGGAAGCTGTCGATTCGGCTGGGGATTCCGGCCTCCGAGAGTGCTCGTGCAATCCGCTCGAGTTCCCATGGTCCACCGCGAACCAAGCCAGAGAGCCCCGCTGGATCGGGCAGGATGGAGCCTTCGGCCGGCCGGGAGTCTTCTACTACGTGCAGCTCAGCGTCGCAGTCTTTGCACCGAGTTGCCGTATGGACGTACTCGGCGTGGCAGCTCAGACAGACCTTCAGAGGAAGTGTGCTCACCTGGTACCGCCTAACTAGTTAGCCACTGAAACTCTGATATTCATCCAACGTCATAACTCACGGGGGGGCGGGTTGGCAACCGCCCGAAGGAACACTGAAATCTCACCTGTGCGTGCAGACGCCTGGATATTGAATATTGCGGCGCGTGCGGGTGCTGATACGCCGCCTGGGCTGCTCGAGCAGCGCGAGTTTGGCCTGAACCGGGAGTTGATCCGCTGGCCTGCCTCTATTGGACAGAATGTCGACTCATCGGACCCAAGAGGAAATGCAACTCGAACTTCCTATGCCTCCTCACCCGAACAGCGAGCCCGCGGAGATCATTCCGCTGGCGACCTGGACGGAGGCATACCGTCGAACGGATGCTCGAGGGCCACTTTTCGGAGCTCTCGGACGAATTCGATGCTCCGCGGCCGATAGAACTGAATCCGTTCCGGCTGGTATTCAGCTTCATAGAGAGGAAGGTCGCGGTAGATGCGGCCCTTTTTTGCTGTGCGCTCGACGAATCGCCCGTCCTGAACCTTTGCGAACCAGACCCGGTCCGTGTTCGGATCGAAACGAATATCGCTTCCAGCATACAGCCATTTGTAGAAGGCGTGACGCTCGTTGCGCGCTCGAAGTCGGTTCGGCCGCTTGTTCCGCAGCGAGTAGGCGATGTAGTACTTGACCCCCATCACCTCCGGTTCCAGATCGCCGTCTATGTCGAAGACGTCGTAGTCGTAGGAACGATTGAGGAAGACATCGATCTCATAGAGCTTCTGGGTATCCGAGGGCATCAACTGGCGCAATTCGGAGATGTGCCCGGCATTCAGGTGGGTGCAACCGCTCGACATGGGGCCACGCGACAGCAGCCACAGGTTCTCAAAGGGTTCCCCATCCCGGCTGCCGCGATCCACCTCCTGCCACTCCGGCGGAAGGAATTCCGGCCCGTTGGCGGGCATGGGCCACCAGAGCGTGTGGAATGAGTTGTGAAGCGTATCGCCCACATGCATGTAAGGAAGCCATGGGAAATAGCTATAGGAGAGCTTGGTGGGAATATGGTCCACCGTCTGGGTGCGCTGGTGGGTGGTCAGGGCCCTCCGGCCCGGCGTCGGATACAGGGGAATCTTCTCGCCGTTGAAATCGGTGTAATCGTTGAAGGTCCCGATGGGATGGATGGCGGTGAACTCTACGAACCGGATGCTGCCGTCACGCTCCGGGTAAAGGCCCTTCGACATTTTCTGGAAGAAGGCCAGGAAGCGCGGACGCAGCTCGTCGAGAGCGTCCGGGTCGAGAGTTTCTCCCTGGGGCGTCACGGCGATGAGCTCCCGCAGCGCGCGCTTGTTCTGGGGTGAGAGCTTCGCGATCCAGAGACGCGTGGGCAGCATGAGGTTCACGAGTTCGAGTTCCCGATCGCGCGACAGCTTTTCACGGTCCACCGGCCGCAGATGGGAAGCCCAGCGCCGCACGAGTTGGTCTACGGGTATGTCGACGCGGAAGATGCGTCCCGGATTCAGACGCTCCATCAGTTCAAGGTTGCGTTCCATCAGTTCCGATGGCGACAGTTTCACCTCGTCGGCGACGAGTTCTTCCAGGTCGATCTCTTCGGTCGTATTTTCAAATTCTTCGAAGCCCGTGTTCTGTGTAAGGACGACTCGCCGCTTGGCGATCAGATCGCGATAGGTCTGCCGACGGGTGAGCAGATCACGCGCGTAGCCGGAAATCACCTCTTCAGACAAAACCGCTGTGATGCGCAGTTGATTGCCCCGACCGACCTGAAGATGCACCCGGTTCGGATCCTGGGAGCGGGGTGCAAAACCCGTATAAAAGGAGGGCTCGCGCCGGTCGTAGTAGACGCCGTACAAGGGTTCTTCTTCGAGCTGCTTGCCTGGCCTGAGCTTGACGGGCGCCTCGGGCTCCAGGCGAACGAGTTTCTGCCCGACTTCATCCGCTGAAACCACTGCGGCGAAACCCAGCACGAAGCCCAGGGTGGAGCACAGGGCCGCAAGACCACGCGTCGCGCTCATGGTGTGCCTCTCGACAACGGGATTCGTCTCATCAGCCTTTGGTAAGGTGCGCAGCGGATTGGAAGTTCAAAAACCCATTCTACACCCTTGGACTCGCATGATATCGGTCAAAGGACATCGAGAGCAGGCCGAGGCCAGCGGGCGGAGTGGAAGGAATATATGGATACCATGCACACCAATGACTTTTTGCGTGGGAAGGTTTGAAGTTCACCGGTACCCATCCGTTGATGATTTTGATCGAAAGGAGCCGTAGGGGATTTTGGGGACAGAGCAATTCGCGTCATATGACTTCCCCGACCATCCCGACAGTTGGGAACGCAAGGGAATAAGGGCGCTCGGTCGGTTCATCACCGAGTTGGAATTGATCGATGAAGCAGGCCGGCACATCCTGTGGAATGCACGCCGGCACCGAAAGGGCCTCGGCCCCCTCACGAATGCAACCCGCACCGAAGTGGAGAGCCTGACCCGGCACTTGAACCGGCCCATCGCCATTCGGTTCATCATCGGCGCCAGTCTATTCTTCATTGCGGCGCTACTCAGCCTCTTGAACCTCGGTTCAGTCTTCACGCAGAGCCTGACCTACTTCATCGGATCCATCTTCTTCACGCTGGCCGCTTACCTTCAGTACGTTCAATCGATCAACAATAGCGATGATATTCATCTCCAATGGGTCTCGAGGCCCTGGCGCTGGTGGGCCTGGCAGCCCGACCGGATGGATTTCTGGGTCGTCTTCTCTCAGTTCGTTGGCACCATTTTCTTCAACTTCAACACCTTTGATGCATTTCTCAGCCAGACACTCGGAGCCGAACTCATCGGTATTGGAATGCCGGACCTCGCAGGATCGATCCTCTTCCTGATCTCCGGCACCTTCGGGGTCGTGGAATTCAACCACCACATCATTTTCTGGCCACGACGATCTCTGCAGTCATCCATCACGATCGTCAACTTCTGGGGATGCATCCTCTTCATGGGCTCGGCCATTCTCACCCTGGTGGTCTTCCTTTCTCCCTCGGAATGGTCGGCCCTCACATCGGTGGGCATGACCGCCGCCGGGGCACTCGCCTTCTTCACCTCTTCGATGCTGATGCTCTTCGAGAAATAGAGAACCTGCCCCTTCTGCCGTGGCCAACGATTCAGTGCGCGTACGGGCAAGATTCATCGACAGGTGGGGATCCTGGAAAGGCATTGGATGAATGGGGCGTTCCGCCTCGGCTCGCGTGTTGCGCCCGCTGGTCGCCGGCCGGTGGATTCTGGACCGGTGAATTCTTGGAACCAAATCCTCTACAGTTCAGTAGAATCCCCAGGACGTGCAGGGCATTTCGCTCGACTAGCAGAAACGAGCAGGCAGGGACCATGGCAACCGAGACCCGCGATTCAACTGAGAATACTCCGGCGGCAGATGCACCCGAATTCGACGCAGAGGTGCTGCGTGCGAAATACGAAGAGGAGCGGCGCAAGCGCCTCCGCGAAGACGCCAACGAGCAATACCTCGAACTCAAGGGTGAGTTTTCGAATTACCTCGAAGATCCCTACGTCGAACCCGGCTTCACCCGTGAGCCGCTGACCGACGAGGTCGAGGTGGCGATCATCGGGGGCGGGTTTGGCGGGCTTCTGGCCGGCGCGCGGCTGCGCGACGAAGGCATCGAGGGCATCCGCATCATCGACAGCGCCGGCGACTTCGGTGGAACCTGGTACTGGAACCGCTATCCGGGCATCGCCTGCGACATCGAGTCCTACATCTACCTGCCGCTGCTCGAAGAGACCGGCTACATGCCCGAACAGAAGTACGCCACCGGCGCCGAGATCCTCGAGCACTGCCAGCGGATCGGCCGAAAGTACGACCTCTACCGGGACGTCTGCTTCCAGACCAAGGTGACGGAGATACGCTGGGACGAGGAAACCTCGCGCTGGATCATCTCGACCAACCGCGGCGATTGCATGCGAGCGCACTACGTGTGCATGGCGCTCGGGGTGCTGAACCACCCGAAGCTGCCCGGGATCCCCGGGATCGAGAATTTCGAGGGGCACTCATTCCACGCCAGCCGCTGGGACTACGCTTACACCGGTGGGGATTCGGATGGGAACCTGACCGGGCTGCACGGCAAGCGCGTCGGCATCATCGGTACCGGTGCAACTGCGGTGCAGTGCGTGCCGCACCTGGGCGAGGCGGCGGAGCAGCTGTACGTCTTCCAGCGAACGCCGTCGTCGGTCGACCTGAAGGAAAACGAACCCACCGACCCCAAGTGGGTGCAGAACCTGGAGCCCGGCTGGCACCAGAAGAGAATGGACAACTTCCAGATCCTCACAGCGGGGGGCTACCAGGAAGAAGATCTGGTGAGCGACAACTGGACCGACATCATCCGAAATCTCGCCGCGAATATCCAGAAGTCGGTCTCGCCGGACCTGTCGCCCGAGGTCCTGGAGAAGCAGATCGAACTGGCGGACTTCGAGAAGATGGAGCAGATCCGCACCCGCGTGGATGCGGTCGTCGAAGACGAAGCGACGGCAGAGGCACTCAAGCCTTACTACCGCCAGTTCTGCAAGCGACCCTGCATCCACAACGAGTACCTGCCTACCTTCAACCGCGACAACGTCACCCTCGTGGACACGAAGGGAAAGGGTGTGGAACGCGTCACGAGCAAGGGCGTCGTGGTCGACGGCAAGGAGTACGAGGTGGACTGCCTGATCTACGCCTCCGGCTTCGAGGTGGGGACCGACTACACGCGGCGCGGCGGGTACGAGATCATCGGACGCGACGGAAAGACCCTGACGGAACGATGGGCGGACGGCACGCGTACGCTGCACGGCATGCACTCGCGCGGCTTCCCGAACTGCTTCTTCATCATGAGCATCGTCCAGTCCGGCTTCGCCGTGAACTTCACGCACGGGCTCGGCGATACGGCCAAACACATCGCCTTCATCGTCAAGCGTGCCCTCGATCAGGGCGTCGAGTCACTGGAGGTCTCGGAAGAGGCCGAGAACGAGTGGGTCGAAGCAGTTCTGAGCCTGGCAGCCAAAACCGGCGACTTCATGCAGACCTGCACGCCCAGCTACTACAACAACGAGGGCAAGCCCGGAAAGATGAGCCGCCAGAACGGCTTCTTCTTCGGCGAGCCGGGGGAGTTCATGCAGATATTGGAGGATTGCCGGGCCGACGGCGGGATGAAGGGGCTGGAGATCCGCTTCGCCACCTCCGGGGAGTAGCGTGTACCCCCGCGTCGGCCGGCGCCGTCCCCATGCTCCCGGAATCGGGCATGTGCCCGGACTTTTGTAGACCATCAGCCCGACCGTTCCCCTACGAGAAACCCGGGAAGCTCTGCTGTGGGGCGCCTGATTTCACAAGGGGCAACAGGGGACATCGAGAGCGGGCTGAAACCCATAGGCAGCTCGAAACCAGGGTGTGGGAGTCAACGACGTCTGGCACTTCCCAGCCCTCCATCCGGAGCGCGCGCGGCGGCCGCTACGAGGGTAGCGTTCCGAGAATCTCCTTCGCGCAGAGCATGGCGGAATCAGCGGCACACTCGAGGCCGGGCAACACACGCGAGGCCACCGTGTCGCCGGCAAAGTAGAGTCCCTCCACATCGGGCGCCTCGGATGCCGAGCGGAAGACACCGGCGCCTCCGGCGTTTCGCGCCGGCTCCTCCCAGTGGAAGTAGGACTTCTTCCAGACCACCGGCTCCCGCCAGCCCGGAAACATCGCTTCGAGATCTTCTTCGAGTAGCTCGAGCGTCTTCCGAAGCCGTGCCCGATCGTCATCGATCTCGAAGTCGCATTTGACAGCAGACTTCGAAGAGGTGGCCGTCCTTCGGTGCCAGGCTGGGCGTGACATTACTCGCCATGAACCCGGAAATCGGGAAGCCGCAGCGCTCTCCGTCGGTGAGCACGAAGAACTTCTAGTCGTAGAGCGGCTCTCGGAGCGCGGCGGTGATCCCAAAGATCGCCGACTGCTTGTCGAGGTGCTTCACCTGGGCCACGAACTCACCGGAGAAGGCGCTCTCGGTGGCCATCTCGAAGAGCTCCCAGATCGGGAGTGCAACGATCTTCCAGGATCCGGTTCGCACAGATGACGGTGGAGCCCGCTGCCGCCCCGAGTGCAAAACTAGAATTGAATATCAACGGATGTGTCGCCATTGAAGAATTGAAGAACCAGTCCATTCTCGATATCGCCATATACACAAAATAGCCTTTCCCTGGGTCCAAATAGTAGACATCCTGTCCAATAGAATCAGAGAAAGGAGTCCGGTCTTTCAAGCCCCTCCCGACGATGGGCGCGGAGGGGAGCGACGGCCGGAGCGCACCAACCGGGCATCTGCGAGTACGCATGGACAAGTTCGGACGCATTTCTCCATCGAAATGTATACCGACACTGTCGATCTCGAGCAGACTGAAAACACAACCCGAGCCCCGAGACCGTTATCAGCAAACGATCGGCGGAATGAAATGAGACGGCGAAAAGCGACATGCCCCTCCCCGATCCCTATCGAACGGAATATCTACTCCTCAGACCCAGGGACAAGGCAGCTTGGACTTCCTATGCTCCCGAGTCTCGGCCGTCATCCGTGCCCAAGTCGTCGGATTGCCTCGAGTCGGCGGCCTTCAGCATCGATACGTGTGGAGAGAAGCAGCATAGAGACCGTCGGTGAGCCCTTCGATCGGCGCCATCGACATCTCGGACGGATACTGAGAACACACAAGCCTCGATGACTAACTCGAGATCAAATACATATGCTCTGGAGGAATCGACCAATGAGTCGTCTGCATCGCGACACCTCAGCTGATGCCATGCCGCTCAGAAATGAGCAATGGCAGCTTAGAAAGGAGCAGGCCATCGCGCGCGGGCAGGGCAATTCCTTGCCGATCTATATAGATCGCGCCAGGAATGCGGAAGTATGGGATATCGAGGGAAATCGATATGTTGATTTCGCAGCCGGGATCGCGGTGTGCAACACCGGCCATGTGCATCCCCGGGTGAAGGAGGCGATGGTCGAACAAATTGAACGGTTTACTCACTCATGCGTAATGGTCACTCCGTATGCCTCGGCGGTGAGGCTTGCCGAGAAGCTCGGCCAGTTGGCGCCCGGTGATCGTTCAAAAAAGGCAATTTTCGTAACGACCGGCGCAGAAGCTGTCGAGAATACTGTGAAGATCGCTCGCGCTCATACCGGCCGACGGGGAATCATTGCTTTTCACGGGGGTTTTCATGGGCGAACGCTCTTGGCGATGGGCCTGACAGGGAAGGTCGAGCCATACAAGAACCTATTCGGGCCATTTCCGGGTGATGTATTTCATATTCCTTTTCCGATCGCTTATCACGGGATCTCAGTCAACGATTCTCTGAAAGCACTTCGGATGCTCTTCAAAGTGGATATTCCCGTAGCCGACGTGGCTGCAATCATTGTCGAGCCCGTGCAGGGAGAGGGAGGCTTCTACCCAGCTCCACCCGAATTCCTTCGCGGGTTGCGCCAAATCTGTGATGACCACGGAATTGTCCTGATTGCCGATGAGGTCCAGTCGGGTTTCGCTCGGAGCGGGCGATTCTTTTGCAGCGAGTATGCCGATATCGAGCCGGATATCGTGGCCGTTGCGAAGGGATTGGGGGGTGGCTTCCCGATCGCAGCCGTGGTCGGAATTGCTGAGATCATGGACGCGCCGCTAGTTGGAGGGCTTGGGGGCACCTATGCTGGTTCGCCAGTGGGATGTGAAGCCGCACTCGCTGTGATCGATGTGATTGTGGAGGAAAATCTGCTCGCTGCAGCCAATCGGATCGGAGTTCGCATGGGGGAGAAGCTGCGGGAGATGCAGTCGCTTCATCCGGAGATCATCGGCGAGGTTCGATCGGAACGGGGCGCAATGGTTGCGGTGGAGTTGGTGCAGAATGGCAATCCAGAGCAACCGGATCCCGGTCTTGCCAAGGGCCTGGTCGCAGAGGCTGCGAAAAGGGGTCTGCTCATTTTGTCATGCGGCATTCGTGGAAACGTCATCCGGTTCTTGCCCGCGTTGACGATCCCGGATAGTCATCTCGAAGAAGGATTGACGATTTTCGAAGATGCATTCGAGCATCTGGTGGGCAAGTAGTAACGCGAGCCTCGATCGGTCGCTCGCGCCGCAGCCCTGCTGCCGGACTCAGCTGTAGACGTCGAATACGCTCGTGCGGGTGCCGATCGGCACGGGCTCGGGGTAGATGTTCCGAAGCTCGGCGATGAAGTCGGGGTCGTCGACCCGGCTGATGTCGAAACGGAAATCCTTTCCGTGCTTCGCGAGGTCTTCGTTGAAGATCCGCGCCACGTCGTCGAACGAGAGGGTGTCGTTCTCGACGCGGCGCCGCTCCTCCTCGGTGGAGAAGACGTGGGACTTCCAGAGCACGCTCACCCGGATCTTGTCGAGGGGCGCGCGGTAGGCCTCTACACCGCGGTCCATCACGACCCAATCCCCGCTGCCATCGCTCGCGGGTGCCAACTCGGCCGCCGTGCTCACGAGAAGCGGCTCGTCGAGGAAGGGCCCCACCGGCTCCACCTGATGGAACATGCCGTGGTTGTCGCCGACGAGCGACGTGTTGGCCATCGCGCCCACGTGGCGCTGCGGCGGCTTCTCCGGACCCTCCGGCCAGTACGCGATCCCGCCGCCCTCGACGTCGTTCATCCACCAGATCGATGTCGCCTGCTTCGTCGCCCACTCATCGAAGAGCCTCGACCAGAACATCGTGCGCAACAGCAGCATCGGCGTATTCATGCGGTCGCGACCGCGAAACAGCGGGTTGTCGGTGTGCACCGGGCCACACTCCGGAATCGCGGCCATCAGGTTCACGAAGAGCGTATGCGGAACCACGACTTCTGCGCCGTAGAACTGGCGTACCGCCTCTTGCACGCGCTCGTGCCCGACGAAGAGCTCGGAGCCCTCCACGTCGACCTCCGCACCCATCCAGGTCTTCTGGAACCACATGGGACTCGTCGCGTCTTGCCCGTCGTGGTCCGGCCGGAACCAGCCTCCCAGCGGGGTGTAGGGGGCGTTGCGCTCGAGCAGCCCGACGACTGCGTCGAGATCCTCGATCACGTTGTCGAGTTGGATCGGCGGATTCGAGTAGCTGAAGATCGACGCCATACTGGGTCCTCCTGGCTGGCTCAGCGTAGCCCTTCTCGCGTGGCCGTTCGAGAGGTCCGCATCCCGGCTGACCTGCCCGCATCTGGGAATCGGTCATTTTCCGCCGACCCGTGTCCAAACCTGCCCCACTTGGGGAACAGTGCGGTGTGTACCGCCGCGTCGTGACCCGAGCGGACGCACCCGGCAAAAAGTGCGGTGTGCGCCGCCGCGTCGTGACCCGAGAGGACGCACCCGGCAAAAAGTGCG
>PBYF01000140.1 GCA_002729515.1 Deltaproteobacteria bacterium | reverse complement strand
CCGAGGGCTCAGCGGCAGCCGGTGGCGAAGCCGCGACCGAGGGCTCAGCGGCAGCCGGCGGCGAAGCCGCGACCGAGGGCGCAGCGGCAGCCGGCGGCGAAGCCGCGACCGAGGGCGCAGTAGCGGACACCCGTTTCTCGGACTCGGCGCCGAGTTGGAGCGCACCGATCACGATCCGAGCGGCGAGGCCAACCACAGCTCCGTCGAGCGCCTCCGGACCCGCCACCTCTTCTACAAACGTGGCGACGAACTCCCCATTCCGGTCTTGAAGGCGGACATCCAACGACATCGCCTCTCCCAGACGCGTCGTGCGCCCGCGCACCACGCCATCGAGCCCGTCGGTTGCACCCGGCCCGGCCAGGTCGTCCGGCCCCACCACTCGACGCACACCATCCGCCACCAGCCGAGCGGCGAGCAGGGCCGCCACGTCGGGTGCAGCCACGCCGGGAGGCCCTCGGGTCTCGAACGGCGCCACGCCCAGCGCCAGCTCGATCTCGGCTAACCCTTCGCGCGTCGGAGGCTCCGCACCGGCCGAAACCCCTGCGAGCGGGAAAATGCAGAGGAGGATCGAGACGAAGTCACGGCCCCTCATTGGACTTGCTCCATCCTCACGTTCCCGAGCAGTCGGAAGCGGCGCTCCTTAACGAAGTATCGAAATCCATCTCCGCGGAAACGACCGGCATCGTCTTGCATCGTCACTGGAGCATCTGTGTAGAGGAGCGACTGCGCGTGCTCGTAGCGAACCCACGGCGCCTGATAGAGCTGGCCCTCGCTCGTCATCCCGCGCACGTTTCCCTCGGCAAGAAAGTCGCTCGTCTCGACATTGAGTTCGCCGCGGTCACAGCGCACTTCGAATTCTCGGCCCTCGCCCGAGCCTTTCTCCGAGACCACCTCCACCTCTTCGAGTTCCGCAATGTTCTCCTCGGGAAGAAACACCGCGCTCTCGGCCCGCAATACGAATTCGCCCGCCGCCCCCCGGCTACCGACGAACGTCATACCGGTGACGCGGAGCTCTGCATCCAAGCTGCGAAACAGCTTCGCAGCCTCCGACACGTCGTCGGCGTGCGCGAGACCGGCCGCGCAGCTCAGCGCTAGAACGGTGAGCTGGAGGGTCCCAGCCCTGGACCGGCCGCGCCCCGGAAACGAGGAGTCGTCCATTGCAAGAAATATACCGGCGGAGCGACCCGCCCACAATCGGCAATCGCCGCCCGCTAGGAGAAACCGCCTACTCGTCGCGTCCGAGCAGCGTCGCCAAGGGCTCGAGGCCCCCGAGCCAATGGGCGGGACGCATCACCAGGTAGTCGAACAACACACCTATGGGACTGACCACGTACGCCAAGATCCGAACGGGGTGACCCGCGTGTCCGGGATCGTATTCCTCGGCCGCCGCGGGCAGCGCAATTCCCAGTACAACTGCGGCAAGGCCCACTGCCAGCGTTCTTTTGCCGTATTGGATCAATCCCATGACGCCCTCCTCGAAGTGGGGCTCAGCAAAGAGTCTACCCGGCGCGGTGCCGGGTTTCACCTTTTTTACTGCATCGGCCGAACGGCAACAGGTAATGAGAGAACCTACCTACTTTCCGGGATCTCCGTCCGCTCTCGTGCAACGACCACGCATTCCTCGCGCAACTCCTCAACCCTGACCTCGCTGCAGGGCGGTCCGGTGAAGGCGCCCACGGCGCCTCGCCTCCCAGCTCTCGCAGGGATTGAGAACCCGCCCCAGCAGATCACAGCGGCGTTCAACCCCCAGGTCGCCCGCGGCAAACCGCAACGGACCGACGCGAACTCCCACGACGCAATCTCGCCTCCCCGCGCAGGCTGTTCAACGGCCCCCGCCAGCGGGAGCCCAGCCGGCCGGCGAGGGCACGACCTTAAAGACGTTGTTACTGCCGAAGCCCGACACGAAAACGTTTCCCTCGTCGTCCACCGCCACCCCGCGCGCCACCCCAAGAACTTCGCCGGGACCCGTGCCATTCGCGTCGAGGAGTTGGTCCAGTTCGCCTTCGGGCGTCAGGCGCCACAGCGAATTCATTCCGAGACGCGTGAAGTAGACGCTTCCGTCCGCACCCGTCGTGATGTCCGAACACGCCGAGAGCACCGTCCCGGCGCGCGACGGCAGCACCACGATCGTGACGTTTCCCTCGGGATCCGCTTTGAGCACGTTGCCGGAATTATTTCCAGCCACGTAGACATTGCCCGCATCGTCCACAGCGAGCCCAGAGGGAAAAAGCAGGCCGTGCCCATCGTGTGGGCCGAAGCGATCCACGATCTGCGTGACCTTCCCCGCCGGGGTCACTCGGAAGACGTTGTTGGACCGAGCGCCTGCAACGTAGGCGGTTCCATCGTCTGAGACCGCCAACGCGTTGGGTCGCTCCAACGCGTGACTTCCATCGCCGCGCCTACTGATGAGGGAACGCGCCGATCCATCGAGACCAATCTTGATCAGATTGCCCGACGTCTGTCCGATGACGTACACGTTTCCGGTGGCGTCCACCGCCACCCGGGTGGGACGCCGCAGCCGAGGTCCTCTCCGGTCATCGAAGGGAAAGATCCGCTCGATCGCGCCATCCGGCGAGACACGGAATACGTTCCCGCTCTTCTCCCCGGCCACCAGCACGTTGCCCTTGGTATCGACGGCAACGCTGCGGGGTGCTTGCAGCTTGTTTCCCCGGCCGTCCCCGGCCGCAGAGATCACCACCTCGACCTCGCCGGACGGAGATATTCGCAGGACGTTGTTGCTAAACTGGCCGGCAACGTAGAGATTTCCCGCGGCATCCGTGGCCATCCCGCGCGGGCCACGCAAGCGCGCCGAACCGCCGGCGGCACCATCGAGGATCCGGGTCGCTTCAGACCCGTAGGCATTCGGAGCCCCCGGCTCTGCCGCAACACCGACTCCGGCTGCTCCGAGAACGAGCATCACACCCAGCAAGTGCCGACGACCCATCTGCTATCTGCCTCCTGTGCTGGTGATGAAGTGTACCGTCACACCTCTGCGGAGTACGGGGGTGCGGGATCGTACTCCATCATCTGCTGAGTGCGGCGGGCCCGCTCGGGGTCCCACATCTCACCCACGAGCCAGAGCGCCATGTCGATGCCGGCCGATACCCCGGCGGCAGTGAGCAGGTTTCCGTCGCGCACGTAGCGGACGCTTTCGAGCACCTCGAGCCCGGGGGCGCGTTTTCGGAACTCGGGAATGAAGCCCCAGTGCGTGGTGACGCGCCGGTCCCCCACGACACCGGCCTTCCAGAGCAACAACGCGCCCGTGCACACGCTGGTGACCCAACGGCAGCCCGCGGCGGTTTTGGCAATCCACTCGACGACGGCGGGATTATCCACCTCGTTCCGCGTTCCCTGACCACCCGGAACGAGCAACACATCGATGGGCGGCGCATCCGCGAAATCGTGGTCCGGCACGATCTGTAACCCGTGTGCGCAACGCACGGGGCGCTTCCGTTCTGCGATGGTCACGACCCGCGAACCCGGCAGGTCGATCGTCGCCATGCTAAAAACCTCCCACGGTCCGACCAGGTCGAGCTCCTCCATCTCTTCGAAAGCGAACAATCCGAAAGTCGCATTCACGACAGATCCTCCGGGTGAAAGCGGTTGCGATACTCCGCCGGGCCCACATGGAGCTGGCAAAGGCGGGGTACCCGGTGAAGATGACGCCCCGCCCGTGCGCCTGCAATCACCTTGATCCCTCGAATTCTGCCACTTGGAAGTCGCCCGGTTCACGGAAAGCGGTTCCCCGCGCCCTCGCCGACCCGCCTTCCACTCCCCATCGCGGGCCCAAGGTTGCTATTCATCGGGGTTTGGCATGCGCGTGATAACGCTCAACGTCTGGGCGCTCAGCGAGCCCTTTTCACGTGACACGGGCGCACGGATGCGCGCCATCGGTGAGGCACTCGGCCCCCTGGAACTCGATGTCGCGGCGTTCCAGGAACTGTGGACCCAACCCGCAAGAGCGGAACTCGTCGCAGCAGGACGCCGCGCGGGGCTGATTCACGTCTGGCACCCCGAGGGCACGTGGGGTGGAAGCGGCTTGGCGGTCCTCTCCCGCCTTCCGATTCTGGACGCGCGGCTGCACCGCTTCCGACCCGCCGGCGTCGCCGAACGAATCCATCAGGCGGACTACCTGGGTGGCAAGGGTTTCACAGAATGTGTTCTCGACACACCCCGGGGCGAGATCACCTTGATCGACACCCACCTGCAAGCCGCCTACGCGCCGCGGGAGCGGTATCATTACGTGCCACTTCGCACCGCTCAGGTAGTCCAACTCGCCGATCACCTCCGCCGGATCGAGCGGCCACTCATCCTGGCGGGCGATCTCAATCTCCGGGAAGAGAGTGCCGAATACTCCATTCTCACCGGTTTGTCGGGCGTCACCGATGCCGCGGCGGCGCTCGACCGCCGCCAGGACACCTGGCTCCCGGCAAACCCTTATACGAGCGAAGAGACGGATCCGCCGGCGAGAATCGACTACCTATTCAGCCGCGCCGGGCGCGAACGCGTGCTCACGCCGATCTCGATTGAGCGAGTTTTCGACGAGACGATCCAAATCGCCAACCGCACCGCCGCACTCAGCGACCACGCCGGATTGATCGGTGAGTTCGAAATCGCCGCGGGGAGGGAGCCGCTCGCGCCGGTGAACCCGAAAGCACTGAAGATGGCTCGGACCCTCGTGCAGGAGGGCCGCGATGAGGTCCAGGTGCGGCAACGCCGACAACGGGCTGCCGGATGGTTCGGGCTCGCCCTCTTCCCGGCCTCTCTTTTCGCGGCGCGCTGGTCGCGGCGGCGTTTTCTCCGGAACTGCGCGATTGCCGCTGGGGGAGTCGGCGCTGCCTACGGCGCGGCCCGCCTCACCCTGACCGAAACCCTGCGCCCCGCCGAAGTCGAGGGGTTCGATGCAGCACTCCGAACGCTTGACGAACTCGGAAACGAGCGCGCGGCCGGGACCTGACTTCCCGGCCGCGCTGAACGTTTCTCCCTAGCAATCAGATGGCATCACTGCCGCGCTCACCGGTCCGGATGCGGATCACTTCGTCGAGGTTAAAGACGAAGATCTTCCCGTCTCCGATCTTGCCGGTATTGGCAGCACCTACAATCGCATCGACGGCTTGGCTCCCCTGCTCGGCCTTGACGACGACCTCTACCTTCACCTTGGGGATCAGGTCGACGACGTATTCGGCGCCGCGGTAGAGCTCCGTGTGGCCCTTCTGCCGGCCGAACCCCTTGACTTCAGTAACAGTCATGCCCTCCAAGCCAAGCGTGGAGAGGGCCTCTTTTACGTCTTCAAGCTTCGACGGTTTGATGATCGCTTCAATCAGTTGCATCTGGATTCGTCCTCTCAGGCCTCTTGGCTGTAGGCAGTCTCGCTGTGCTCGCTCAGATCGAGCCCGGTGCTCTCACTCTCTTCACCGACGCGCAGGTCCCCGAAGAGCGTTCGCAGAACCACCAGGATGATGAGCGTCAGCACGATGGCGAAGACCGCAGTGAAGATGATGCTCTGGAACTGGATCCAGACCTGGCCTCCCCAGCCCGCATCCGTAGCCGCGAAGTCCGCGATGAACAATCCGCTGGCCAGTGCGCCCCAGGCGCCTCCAATACCGTGGACACCAAAGACGTCGAGCGAATCGTCATAGCCAACTGCCGGCTTCAATACGGTGACGGCGAGGTAGCAGAGGATACCGGCACCGGCGCCGACCAGGATCGAGCCCCCCGGACCCACGCTCGCGCAGGCCGGGGTGATGGCAACGAGACCGGCGACGGCCGCAGTCGCTCCGCCGAGCACCGTCGGCTTGCCGCGATGCAGCCATTCGACGATGACCCAGACCAGCACCGCAGTCGCGGTCGCAGTCTGCGTGGTGAGGAAGGCAAGGCCGGCCGTACCGTCGGCGGCGAGCTCGCTACCCGCGTTGAAACCGAACCAGCCGACCCAGAGAAGTGCCGCACCTACCACAGTAAGCGGCAGGTTGTGCGGCACCATGTGCTCGTGGCCGAACCCCTTGCGCTTGCCGAGGAAATAAGCGGCAGCGAGGGCAGAAAAGCCGCTCGACATATGGACGACGAGACCGCCGGCAAAGTCGATGGCGCCCCACTGCGAGATCATGCCGCCGCCCCAGACCATATGAGCCAGGGGGCAGTAGACCAGCAAGACCCAGACCGCGATGAACACCATGTAGGGGCCGAAGCGCATGCGCTCGGCGAAGGCACCCAGCATGAGCGCTGGTGTGATGATCGCGAACATCCCCTGGAACATGACGAAAACGTAGGTCGGGATCGTCCCCGACACCGAGTCCGGGGTGATGCCGTTGAGAAGGAAGTATTCGAAATTCCCGACGAAATTGCCGTCGCCGCCGAACGCCCAGCTGTAGCCGACGACGACCCAGAGGACGCCGATCAGCCCGGCGGAAATCAGGCACTGCATGAGCACCGAGAGGACGTTCTTGCTTCGGACGAGGCCGCCATAGAAGAGCGCCAGTCCTGGAAGGGTCATCATCAAGACCAGTGCAGAACTGGTGAGCATCCAGGCGGTATCGCCGGAGTTCACCGTTTCGACGGCGGCGACTTCGATCAACTCCTCGGCGCCTTGGGCCAAGGCACTGAGCGGTCCCAACAAGACGCCCATGAACACGGACCACCCGAGGATCCTTTGGAATGCGACGTGCATCGACTTACCCCTTCCTCGCGGAACTCTCCCGCAAAACGTTCGATCGACAGACTCGGGCGGGCTCTAAGCAAAGCATGTGCCACCGCCGACACACGGCTGCGCTCTCCAGCGGACTTCTCATGCCTGTGGCTGCTCATTCGCAAGGCAATCACTGGCCAGGAATTGAGCAGGGTCGTTCCATCGCCGGCTCATCCTCCCACAGGCGCCAGCCACTCTGGTTCTCGGACGCACCTGCGGCGAAACCGGGATCCGAAGCTGAGCCCGGTGTGCCCGGCACCGGCGGCGGGTCCTCGCGTTCCGGCCAGCCTGCGGCCTCGATGTCTTCCAGGACCACGAACTCGGCCATCGAAGGCTCGTCGTCAGGAGCCAGATTCCCGTACAGGGCCCGATCCCGCCCCTGTCCCATTGGACAGAATCTCTACTGATCGCACCCAGGGAAAACGCAGCTTGAACTTCCTCTGCCTATGCTCACGCAGCTTGAACTTCCTCTGCCTATGCTCACGCAGCTTGAACTTCCTCTGCCTATGCTCACGCAGCTT
>PBYF01000139.1 GCA_002729515.1 Deltaproteobacteria bacterium | reverse complement strand
GTTTGCGCCTGATTTCTCGTTGATCTTCGGTCATCTAGATCCCCTCGGTCAGCCTCTGTCATCGTGGCAGGGTGTCCGACTGAATCTGTAATTTCACACCGGTGCGTTCGACGCCCGCCTCCATCCCAGAGTACACCGGCGGTTTCCTCGGAGAGCTGCGGTTGACCCCCCAGGAGCCCCAGAGCGAGAATCCAATTGGCTGCGGGAAGACACAACGAACGGTAGAATGCGAATGCTTTGTCTCACCTAGCCCAACGGGAAGCTCTCCACGTTGGCTACGACACCAGTGGATTCGTCGGAGGAACTATCCCGGGTGGGCGACGGAACGCAAAAACGGAGTTTCGTGCGGATCGACGACGGAATCGACGGCCTACCGCGACTCGCAGGCACTCGATCGCATCCGCCCCATCAACCTCAGCTCGAGCGAGACAGTTCCAATTAACCCACTCGTCGATATCGTTGAGTCGTTGTCCGTGGAGACCTTGGAGCGAAACTACAATACCGGGATTCATTAGGGTATGACCGCCCACAGCACCGAGAACACGATCCTACGCGAACATAGCGGCGGCTGGGAGCCGCGAACGCCTCTGCACGATGGTATCAAGCGCCCCTACCGCTGGATCGAGTCCGAGTACCCGGAACGATCCGTTTCGTGAAACGGATCATCGTGCGTCCGACGTTTGGACTCGCCAATCGCCTGTGGGCTGTGACGTCCGCGTGGCTGCTGGCACGGCGTTTCCAGTTGCCCCTGGCGATGCTGTGGCAACCTGGCGACTCCTGGGACAACCACCAGTGGTCAGACCTCTTCCAGAACGAGATCGAGACTCTCGACAACTCCGAGTATGAAGCGGCAATGGCTGAAGGGGTCCCGCTCGCGAGCGACTGGTTCAACGGTACCTCTCAAGACGATCCGGAAACCGTTATTCGTCGCATCCGTGAAGAAGGAGTCATTCACGACAACGGCTACTACGACCTCTATAGCCGGCTTCGCAACCGTGGAATCCGCATCCGGCGATGCCGACGCTTGCGCCGAAAGATCTACCGCGAATTGCGTCCCATTCCGTCTATCGCGAAAGAGGTTGACGAATTTGTCGCAAGAAATTTCCGCAAGCGGCAGGTGATCGGTCTTCATATCCGAAGAGGCGATGCGATGTCAGGCCCCCACCGAGAGCAGTATGCGCCGTCTACGGACGCCGCATTCGACCGCGTGATAGAGGAGCGTCCCGGGACGCACTTCTATCTCTCCACGGACGACAGCAAAACCGAGCGGCGCTTCCGGGAACGCTACGGAGACCGCATCGTCACCCACCTCAAGGAATGAGTCGAATCGGAATACAACCAACCCAAGGCAGGACAGCGAGCGGCGCTTGTCGAGATGTTACTTTTGTCCCGAACAAACGAGATTTTCGGAACTCGCTGGAGCACATTTGGGACCATGGGGGCCAAGCTGGGTGGCATCCGATGCACGGCCGCGATCGAAGAGTAACCGCAGATAGGAAGTTCAAGCTGCGTTTTGCCTGGGTCCGATAAGTAGGCATTCTGTCAAATAGAGGGGACGAGGGGAAGAGGCCCCGGTACGGGGGCGGGACCATTGGTGCATTCGATGTCTCTGTCAACGACTGCCTGTAGCAACACGCCCTTGATAGTGTCCATGAGCCAAGCAGCATCCGCGCAGAGGTTCGCCGTCTAACAAGGCGCTGCAGCGGACCGACTGGGCTCTACCGTAACGAAACTAGACTACAATCCGAAGAGATGAGGCGTCCCAAACCCGGCAGCAAGGCGCCGCCGGCCGCTGAACGCCCAGTCCGTTATACGGCGGGGCTTTGCTGAAGCGCCTTCGAGACGAACTCTACGGCTCCGTCGAAGTCCACTTCGATGTACCCGGCGCCCCTGAAGCCGCCGCAAGTGCGTTGGCCCAAGCGACACCGCGAAGTGCGATGAGTACCTTGACCGCAGAGTCCGTCGTCGGTGCGGTCTCCCCAGATCGCGTGGTCCTCCACCGCCATCGCCCCTTCTTCAGCAACTCCTTTGCGCCGGTCTTCCGTGGCGAGTTTCGAGTTAAATCCGGCCGGACTCAGCTTTGCGGGGCGTTTCGCCTCCATGTGTTCGTCCAGGTCTTCATGACCGTCTGTTTCGGATTCCTGCTGCTCTTTCTTCCTTTTGCAGTTCTCCGCGGTGCGTTGGGAGCAGCCGAATCTGGCGCACACTGGGCGGCAGGCTTGTTCGCCGGGCTTGTAATGGCCGGGCCGGCGTTTCTCATGGGGTTGGCGGCTTTCGCGTTTGTTCGTCTTGGCAAGTGGCTCGCTCGCGAAGATCGGCCCAAGATCGAGGCGCACATCCGACGCACCTTTGAGTCGTCCGCCGTATAACAACCCGTTCCAGCGGACTTGCTTCCGAATGACGCCTGCCGGCTCGTGGTAGAATCAAGAAGTCCGAGGCGTTGCCAGTCGCTGTGCCAGATCGGAGCAAGCCGCTGAACGCCGATCCGTTATGCCGCATTACGAGCTTTGGGAGCTGCGATGACTTTGGCCAAGTCGCGCCGCGTCGCACCCATCGTCAGCAGCGCTTTGATCAGCAGGTCAACCAACACGGACGAGTCCGCCGCTTCCATTTTGGCCACACGAGGTTGGCTTGAACCGATCGCGTTTGCCAGTTGAGTTTGTGTCCACCTCTTCGATTGCCTTCGCTTTTTGAGACTGCTCGCTAGAGCGACCTTCAGATCCACAAACGCAGCCTCCTCCTTGGTCAGCTCCAAGAAGTCCGTGGCATCACTCACCTTCCAGCCTGCGCCTTCAAGCCGTGCTCGCTTCTCTTTCTTCATGGTTTCCTCCTGCTCCTCGGCCAGTTCGTCGTAGCGCCTCAGGCGCGTTTTGCATGCCCGGGTCACCGCGGCTGGTGTCTTTCCGGTCTTCTTCGCAAATACTTCCAGCACAATGATCGCGTCAGCATCGACTCGGTAGAACAGGCGCCAGTTTGCATTCTCATCTCGGACGCGCAGCTCGTGGCACCTGCCTCCAACACTCGGCATTGGCCGGGCCTTGGCTGCCTTCCCGCTACTGGCCAGCGGCCGGCAGCTTATCGCCCAGCCGTTGGGTAGCCAGCCGAGAGACTTGCACGGATACCGTGTAATCGGTAATCTCCTGCTAAATTGATCGCTTCATTCGGCGACCAGGCGACCGCGGACCTCTACCACGGCGCGCAGACCCGACGTGCTCGATCATTTCCGGCCAATCTCGCTCAAACGGCCCTGCGAAAACTCGACATGCTGAACGCAGCCCATGCGCTGTCGGATCTTCGTTCGCCGCCAGGAAATCGTCTCGAACTACTTCGGGGCAAATGGAGAGGCTGTCACAGCATCCGCGTCAACCAGCAATGGCGCGTCGTCTTTCATTGGTCGGAGGGGCAAGCCCACGAGGTACGCCTCATCGACTACCACAGGGGGTAAACATGCAGCCCAAGCAGCGCGTACCGACGCACCCGGGTGAGATCCTTAGGGAAGAGTTTCTCGTCCCCCTGGGCCAGACACAGGTGGCGTTGGCGGAGCATCTGAAGGTTCCGGTCCAGCGAATCAATGAGCTTGTGCGCGGGAAGCGTGGGGTTACCCCCGAAACGGCGTGGCTGCTGTCGCAGGCCCTGAACACGACTCCAGAGTTCTGGCTCAACCTGCAGGCAGCGTACGATCTGGCGATCACGCGTCCCGCTCGCCAGGTCTCGAGGCTTCGGCGCGCCTCCTAGTCAAACTGGCTGCCCAACAAGCCGCTGAAGCTGTCGGCCGAACGCGTTGGCGCAACGGATCTAGGGCGGTGGTCAGGGTACCCCGGGGTGGGCCGCAGCTTAGCGGCCAGCCGTTGGGCGGCAGGCAGCTCCTTAGCCCGCTTCCTTCAGAACCGTGACTTCTCGAACGAGCCGTCCCTTTAGCCGTTGCTTCTCTACTTCCAAGTCGTGGCGAATCTGGAGATTCAGCCAGAAGCGCTCCGATGTTCCGAAGTAGCGCGACAGTCGCAGGGCGGTGTCAGCGGTAATGCCCCGCTTCCCGTGGACGATCTCATTGATTCGCCTCGCGGGTACACTGATGTCCTTCGCCAGCCGGTACTGGCTCAACTCCATGGGCTCCAAGAACTCCTCAAGCAAGATCTCTCCAGGATGAATCGGCGGATGCGCCTTCTTGGCCATGTCTCTATCCCCTGTGGTAATCCGCGATCTCGACATCGTGGGCATCACCCCGAGCCCACCGGAAGCAGATGCGCCACTGCTCGTTGATGCGAATGCTGTACTGGTCTGCCCGGTCTCCACTGAGGCGTTCCAATCGGTTTCCAGGTGGAACCCTGAGGTCCCCGATTGCATCCGCAGCATCAATCAGCAGGAGCTTGCGGTGCGCCCTTCGTTGCACATCTGGAGGTAGCCGACGCAAACGTTCCCGGAGGAACACCTTCTCGGTTTCGCCGTCCGCGAAGCTCCGGATCACGTCCAGAGCATAACGCACTCCGTTATTAACGGCAACCGATAGTATGCCTGCGGCCCAACAAGGCGCTGCAGCAGACGTGGCCCAGCTTGGCGATCCCACCTTTGGTAAACTCTTGGCTTCAACCCGCTGCGCTCCGGCGAGCATCGGTGGCACTGGGCCACGCAGCTCAGCGCCAGATCCGTTAGGCGGAAACGTGTAGAAGAATGACACCGATACACCGACGCCCCTTAGACCTCCTGCTTGTTCTCTTCTTTGTGATTTCGGTCCTATACGGGTTCTTGTTCAGTCTCCCCGAAGGACTCGGTGCATCCGTCTCCGCCGATAGCCCCTGGCCCCCGCTCCGCGCGCTCCACTGGTGGGCGGTGGCAGAGGAGCCGGCGCACCTCGACCCGCCGCCGAATCTCATCGCGGCTTGCCTCTTTGATGGCCTGTTTCAGGCTCCCGTTCTTCTCTTTGTCATAGTTGGCTTAGTCCGTCTCCGTGCGTGGCTCAGGCCCCTCGGCCTCGTCTACGCTGGCGCCGCTACCACGAACATGTTCTTCTACTTCATGCAGACTTTCGCCGGGCCATACCCTCCTCCCAACGTGGCGTACTACCTGGCTTTCAACCTTCCATGGCTCATCGCCCCAATCGTCCTTGGCGTTCGACTAGTAGTCCGCAGGGATCTCATACCGTCCGGGGCCTAATAAGCGTGCACCTACACGGATGATCAAGCGCTTGCGGATGACACCATCCCGTCCTGCGCCTCGAGGCGTCGCCAGAAGTGAAATGCTGCGAATGAATACCGGTATTACACCGCCTATTCTCTAGTTGAACAGCAGAGGAGAAGCCCAGCCAGGCATGGATGCACTCGAGGATCGAAGCCGGGAACAATTCGAGGCGTGGGCCCAGTGGTTTGACCGAAGACTTGGTTGGTCCTTCTCCCACACGAACCGCCATCTGCTGCGGCTAGTCGATCCATCGCCTGGGTCGCGAGTTCTCGATGTGGGCTCCGGCACTGGCATTCTCCTGCAGCAAATGAACGAGCGCGATACGGGCCTCCGGCTGTTCGGTGTCGATATTGCTCATCAGATGCTCACCGCCGCACGAGCCAAGTTGCCGGATCGCGTCGCACTTCACCAAGGAAGCGCCAACTCCCTTCCCTACTCCAGTGACGCCTTCGACTACGTGACCTGCACTGCATCGTTCCACCACTACCGTGATCCGCCAGGTGCGCTGCACGAAATGCACCGCGTGCTCAGACCATGCGGACGGGTAGCGGTCCTCGACCCCTTCACAGACGGAGTCCTCCGACGCTTGGTCTGTGGGGCCCTGGAGTTCACATTCCGAGAAAGAGACACAGCTCTGTTCACCTCGGAGGAGATGCGCGATCTGTTTCAACGGGCGGGCTTCGTCAACGTCTCACAGAGTTCGTACCTGCACTACAAACTCCTTACTCTCGGGAGCAAGCCCGCTCCCACCTGAAAAGGACCTGCGGCTGACAAGAGACAGCTGGGCATTCCTCAGTTCGGTAGCATTCTGAAATCGGGCCACTGCGGCATGGGGTTGACGGTCAGCGCCGTCGCTTGCAGCTGGAGCCCGATCCGTCGGGCCGCCCCTCTCATTGATGCTCTCAAAAGGAATCGTGTGATGGCGGGACAAACACTGGGGAGCGTGAAATGAACTCAGATCCTCACTCAGTACTACGAGTAACTAGAACCAAAGCTCAGGCAAAGGCGAGTTACGACAGGATGAGTCCGTTCTACGATTATTTTGCCGGAGTCTTTGAGCAGAAGTACCGAAACGCAGCATTGAAGCAACTGAACATCGCAAGTGGTGAAATCGTTCTCGAGATTGGTTTTGGAACTGGTCACTGCTTGAAACAAATTGCTGAGGCCGTGGGGGAGGAAGGCCGAGTCTATGGCATTGATATTTCCTCGGGGATGCTTGTTGCCAGCAGGCGACGACTGGAAAAGGCCGGGCTTTGGAGCAGGGTCGATCTGACCTGTGACGATGCAGTGAAAATGCCGTACACAGACAATCAATTTGATGCTGTTTTCTCGAGCTTTACGCTCGAGCTTTTCGATTCACCTGAAATTCCACAGCTGCTTGCTGAAATCAGGCGTGTCTTGAGGCCCGAAGGGAGGGTTGGGGTTGTCAGTATGTCGAAAGAGTATGGGGCTTCGCCCTTGATGCGATCGTACGAGTGGTTTCACCAGAAGCTTCCCCAATACATCGACTGCAGGCCCATCTATGTCGAACAGGCAATCAAGGATGCTGGGTTTTCGATACAACACAAGGAGCGAGTTAGTCTGGTGGGATTGCCGGGAGATATCGTCATTGGTGCAAAGCCGGCCTCCTCGGTTTGAGGGCAATATCTTCTCACGGAAGGCACCAAGTCTTTGATCGCGGGTCAAACTTCAAGAATCAAAGACAGCGTAACACCGGAATGAACTCAGAACGCTCCGCACATGGCTCTTGCCGACCGTTAGTCGGCCAACCGTCAGGTAGAAGGTCGGAAGCTGGAATCAACGCGTCGCTGTTCTTCGGCGGTGGATCCGGAACGCAATACACCGCAGCCACACCCGACGGCCTGGAGGAGCGATGACGTACCGATTGTTCAGCTGGGAGCTCAGCTATTTTTCTGGAAAAGTGCGGGCGTACCTTCGCTACAAGGAACGCATGGGAGACCTGGGCCAGGGCTTCGAGGACGTTCTCGCGACGCCCGAATTGGTGGTGGGCCTGCTGACCCCGGCTACCGGGTCTGGCGCCGTGCCCCAGCTGCAGACCGGAGACGGCAGCTGGGTGCAGGATTCGAGTGACATCATCGACTTCATCGAGGCCCACCACGACAAGGCACCGGTGGTCCCGAACGCTGCAAACGCGCCGCGGCAGGCGGTGGCATCCTATCTCGTCGAATTGCTGGCCGACGAGTGGATGGTGGTGCCGGGCTTCTGGGAACGCTGGCATTACAGCCTGCCCGACGTCGAGCCCAACCACGTCGACTACAACGCCATGCAGTGGGGGTCGGTATTCGCGGCAGGTGCACCTGGCAACGAACGGCTAGCTGCCGGTGCCGGCGTATTCGAAAACCTGTTCGGCATGTCCGAGGCCCGTACGAATCCGCGCGGCGTTTACGCAGGGCTCATCCAGCTGGGCTGCACCGAGGCCACCGAACAGGCGTGGTGGGCATCGATGGAAAACATCCTCGGCCTGCTCGACACGCACTTCGGGCTCCACGACTTCTTGCTGGGCGGGCTGCCTTCGCTGGGAGACTTCGGCCTGCTAGGGCCCTTGTACGCGCATCTCTACCGCGACGCAACGTCGGGCTTCGCTCTGCGGACCCGGCATCCGATCGTGTCGGAGTGGGTCGAACGGACCAATGGCAACAACGTCAGTGCCCGCACCTACGGCCAGAAGCTCTACTCTCTCGGCCGGGGCGGAGAACTCGTGGCTCGGCCTGCCACCAGCGACGGCGGGGATTGGCTGCCGGACGACCGGGTACCGCCGAGCCTCGAAGCCATCGTGGCTGTCTTCTTCGAAGAGATGTGGCCCATGCTCACCAGCACCATGGAGAAGACCGCGGCCTTCATCGCCAGCGAAGCCCATGAGCCGGGCGATGAGCTGCCGGGCAAGACCTTTACAGCGGACCTGCCCTGGTACGCCCACCAGACCGGTGACGGCGCACTCACCCACGACTTCGAGATTGGCGGCATCCAGGCGCGCCGCATGGTGACGCCCTACCACGTGTGGATGCTCCAGCGCCTCGCCCGGGTGCTGGCAGAGGCGGGGGCCGACAAAGCGGGCCGCACGAGTATAACGACCTGGCTCGAGCAGTTTCCGGCCGGTGGCGAGTTGTTGGAGTTGGACGACCGCCTCGCAGACTGCCGCGTCCGAAAGGACGGCGCGCGTCTATTTTCGGTTCGCTGACACCGCGCTACGGGCCGATCTCGCTGCTCTCGTCGAGCCGCATATCCCACAGGCGACTCACGGAGACCAATACGGTCTTGTAGCGGGGTGATTCGGGGCAATATCTCTTTTCGGTAGCATCGCGTCCGCCTGCATCGGGAACCAGCAATTCGATTCTACCTAATAACAGGATCGAGCTGGGGGGCTGCAGCGGAGACCAAACGGTGCATGGTATCCTGTGGCGGAGTTGAGCGGTCAGACAGTTGGGGCGCCGTGCTTCGCCTGTAGCTGAGCGCCGTGTCCTTCAGAAGACTGGAGCGTGTCGTGTCTAGCCCCTGCCCGGTCGAACCCGACGGCTTGTTCGATGGTCTTCGCTGGTCTTTGATCCTCGGCGGTGCCGTGCTGGATCACGTGCTTTCTTTCCTCGCGCTACTTCCGATCCTGGTCTTGGTTGGCGGTACCGAAGCATTATCCGGCGATGAGGAATCCGTCAATCGGGTAATCGATCAGACTGTGCTTGCGCCTGAATTCCTGCTCTGGAGTTTAATCGTGGGAGTCTTGATCACCTCATGTGCAGCCTTCTGGGTCGCGCGCCGCGCAGGAGTTCTCCCGCTGCGCCACGGCGGGTGGACCGCCGTTGCCGCGCTGATGCTTGGGGCTGTCTTCCTCTTGTTCCCGGGTGCCACCTCTGGTCCGCAGCCACCCCTCTGGTACGTTTTTCTCGGGTACGCCTTCATGATCCCCGCTGGCGTGTTCGGCGGCTGGCTGGCAGCCAGGGCCAGTGGGAAAAACGCCTAACACAGTGGCTCCAGCAGACCGGGGGCAGCGCGTTCGCACTTGGAGTTTGCAGCCGTTTCGCATCGAGCTGAGGCGCCCCAGCGAGGGCCGGCACTCCGCACCACATACCTGAGCACCCGGTTCGCCCTGATCTACTACCCAGAACGCCGAGATATCTTTTCCGTGATTGGATCGGAGACGCACACGGCGCAGCGTCACCACCGCAATGCGGAGTTGGAGAAAACTGCCTTGCGGTTCACGGCTTCGTGGCCCGGGGGCGACCCCCAGGGACCGACGACAAACGATGACGAGTGAAACCTGGAGGCCTCCCGGCGTCTCGGGACTCCGGAGCCAGGATCGCATGGCGAACCATTCCGTCAGACGCGGTACAATGCACGCAACAGATCTCAGAGAGGAGGCGCCATGTCGACTGGGGTGATCGTTCTCATCGTACTGGCCGCGATCGTGGTCCTCGGCTTCATGTATGTGATCGGAGTCTTCAATCGGCTGGTAGCGCTACGGAATCGCTATCAGAACGGGTTTGCCCAGATCGAGGTCCAGCTGAAGCGGCGCCACGACCTGATCCCGAACCTGGTGGAGACCGTGAAGGGCTACATGGCTCATGAGCGGGAGACCCTCGAGGCGGTCATTCAGGCGCGCAACCAGGCCGTGGGCGGGCTCGAGCAGGCGTCCGGGAACCCCGGCGATCCCGAAGCCATGAAAAAACTCGGCGGTGCCGAGAGTGCACTGGCTGGAGCCATGGGCCGCCTGCTCGCTCTCTCCGAGGCCTACCCGGATCTCAAGGCCAGCCAGAACATGCAACAGCTTACCGAGGAACTGACGTCGACCGAAAACAAGGTCTCCTTTTCTCGCCAGGCCTTCAACGACGCGGTCACCGAATACAACACGTACAAGCAGGGCTTTCCGCCCGTGATCTTTGCGGGCATGTTTGGCCACGGCCAGGACGCGGGCCTGCTCGAGTTCGATAGCGAGGCCATCGCGGAGCCGCCGAAGGTCGAGTTCTGATCCCGATCGCGAGCAGGTTCTAGGGCAGATGGCTTCGGATTTCTTCGAACTCCAGGATGACGCGCGGCGGAATACCAAGCGCCTTGTCGTCCTGTTCGTAGTGGCCGTGATCGGCATGACGGCCACGTTCTACGTGGCTGCCGCCATCCTGTTGGGCTACGGGAAAGACCCGTCCACCGGGGTAACGGTCTTTAACGTGCGCTGGGTGGACCCGCTGCTGATGCTCCAGATCGCAGGGGCGACGGCTCTGGTGGTGGGCGGCGCCAGCCTCTACCGCATTTCCTCACTCGCCGGTGGCGGAAGGGTGGTAGCCGAAAGTCTGGGCGGAACGCTGATCCATGCCAACAGCACGGATCGGTTGGAGCGTCGCATTCTGAACGTGGTCGAAGAGATGGCGATCGCTTCGGGGAACCCGACTCCACCTGTCTACATGCTGCAGGACGAACCGGGCATCAATGCGTTCGCTGCAGGGTTTACCCCAAGCGACGCGGTGATCGGTGTTACCCGGGGTTGCGTTGAGCAACTCAGCCGCGACGAGTTGCAGGGAGTGATCGGCCACGAGTTCAGCCACATCCTGAACGGTGACATGCGTCTCAACATCCGGCTCATGGGTGTGCTCTTCGGGATCCTCGTCGTCGGGCTGATTGGAAACATCCTGCTCCGTTCGTCGATTTACGGCAGCGCCTTCCAAAGCCGAAGCAGCCGGGACAACTCCACGCAGGTGCTGCTCGTGATTGGCGGCATCATGATGCTCGTGGGTTTCATCGGCACCTTGGTGGGAAACCTCATCAAGGCCTCGGTGAGCCGCCAGCGGGAGTTCCTCGCCGACGCCTCGGCGGTCCAGTTCACCCGAAATCCTTCCGGCATTGCCGGAGCGCTCAAAAAGATCGGCGGATTCGAGGCGGGCTCCGCGATGACGAATCCCCGTGCTCCCGAGTCGAGCCATATGTTCTTCGGCCGGGCCGTCTCGTCCGGACTCAATTCCCTCTTCGCCACCCACCCGCCACTCGAGGAGCGGATCGCGCGCCTCGATTCAACCTGGCAGGCCGGTGGGGAAGCCGCGCGTTCGGGGCCAGTGCAGGCCACAGGAACCGCATCCGAACTCGCCATGGGATTCTCGCCGGAGCCGGCCGACCACGCCGTGGCCCAGATCGGGAGCGTTACTCAGAGCCACTTGGAGCACGCACACAACCTGATTGCCGGCCTGCCCCGAACCGTGATCGATGCCGCCCACGAACCCTACGGGGCCCGGGCCGTCATCTATGCACTGTTGGTGAATACCGAGCCCGAGGCGCGCGCTCGCCAACTCGAACTCTTGCCCTCTTCGGCCGAGCCCGATGTATGGAAGCTGATGCAGGGTCTTTTGCCCGAGGTCAGCCGGCTGGAGGCCGGAGTCCGGCTGCCGCTGATCGACCTGGCGTTGCCCGCGCTGCGGGAATTGTCACCCGATCAGTATCGCCGCTTCACCCACGTGGTTTCGGAACTGGTGGCGGCAGACGATCGCATCAGCGTTTTCGAGTGGACCCTCCAGCGAATTCTCCTCACCCACTTGCGTCCGCACTTCGAGGGCGTAAGGCATAACCGCCGCCACTACCGCGGCTTCAAGCAACTGCGCGGGCCTTCCGAACAGGTATTTTCGGCCCTGGTGGCGGCGAGTTCGAACGCTGATACAGCTGCCGAGGAGGCTTTCGACGAGGCCGCGAAGGCTTTGCAGCTATCCGGACTCCGGCTGCTTCCCCTCGACGAGGTCGACCTGGCGGGGCTCGATACCGCGCTGGAGGCCCTATCGGGCCTCACGCCGCCGCTCAAGCGCCAGTTCCTTTCCGCCTGCGCCCAATTGATTACGGCCGACCACGAGGTCACGCTCGAGGAGGCAGAACTCTTCCGCGCCATCGCCGACACCCTCGGTTGCCCCGTGCCGCCGCTCCTACCCGGTCAGGCCCTGATCAGAACCTAGGAAGTCTCGCCTGGGTTTCCTCGCCATGACTGGATCGAATCCAACCCCTGTTCCTCGGGAAACGGGATCGTGGAAGGTCTGCACACCCCTGCCCGCCGCTATGTTTGTTGAGACGTATCGGCGCTCGAGTATGAGCTCAGTGTCCGGCCTCGAAACCAGGTTCCCGAGCGGCGTCGAGGTGCCGAAGTCGCGGGACTCCGTTGTACCTCACTGACCCGGAACCGATTCCAGCTGTTCGAGTTCTGTCTGACGCTCAGCGAGTCTGGGAACGCAGCGCTTTCCCCCCTGCCTCAGCCTCGTGAGCAGCAGCCCCGGCCCTGGACGCAGCGCCCCAAACAGTCCATCTTCGCCTCGGAAAATCCAGGAGGGCGGGCATGGCGACATTTGGCGAGAGGCTGATCGGAGCGGCACGGCTGGATGCCGAGACCTACGAAGAGGTCGAACACGACCAGACGGCCACCGGCCAGGCAGCCGGTGTGGTGGTGTTTTCGAGCATCGCAGCCGGCATCGGCAACTGGGAGCAGTTGGGTCTCCTGGGCGTCGTCGGCGGCAGCATTGGATCCGTGATCGGCTGGGGCGGGTGGGCCTTCGTTACCTACGTCATCGGCACCAAGATTCTCCCCGGCCCCAAAACCGAGGCCGACATGGGGCAGATGCTGCGCACGCTCGGATTCTCGAGTTCGCCGGGGCTGCTTCGGGTATTCGGAATCATACCGATGCTGGGGATCTTCGTGCAGGTGGTCACCAGCATCTGGATGCTTGCGGCAATGGTCGTCGCCGTGCGCCAGGCGCTCGACTACGAGTCGACGGGAAGGGCCATCGGGGTCTGCGCGATCGGTTTTCTCGCCTACTTGGTGACAATGCTGGGGCTGTTGGCACTCCTCGCGGAGATGGGCGGCATACCGTCCCCACACGAATACGCCCCCTAGGCCTTCTGATCCAGATTCCGGCCCGTCTCCACGTGTCTGAAGGCGGGAATCGCAGACTCGAGGAGCGCTGCAATGCGCGCGGTGCCGTCATTCGGAGAAGCGTTGGCCACCACTTCCTAAAGACCCCGAACGGCCTCTCCAATCGCTTCGAATCCCGGGGCGGGAGACTCGACGATCACGTCCAACGCTTCGAATCGCAGCACCGCGACATGTTCGTCTGGGGCCACGAACTCTTCCAATTCCCTCTCGTCCGAAGTGTCGCTGGAGATGAAGCAGCGGGGGCAGCGGCCTGCGGCCAAGTCCGTACGAAGACCTGCCGTGGCGTCCTCGAAGCGCTCGTACCAATGGGGCTCGAATCCGGATGCACGCACCACGATCTGCTCCGAATGCCGCACTAGAACCGACTCCATTAGGCGCCTGGTCGCACCCGTAACGAGTAGGCGCTGGCCCTCGATCCGGTTGCGAATCGGTTCAGGCTCCGTGCCCCTTAGAACTGATGAATACGCATCGTGTCGCTGACCGGCTGCTGAGGGATCTCGTTTTACCAAACGGGCACGGGATGTCCCGCGACAGCTGCTCTGTTGGCTGCGTCACCCGCCGCAAGGGCCAGCCGTGCGGAGACACAAGAGTGCCGCGGTTATACTCCGGACGCCGGTAGCCAAGGAGCCTCCCGCGATGCTTCCGATCCTGTGCACGATCTTCTTTCTGTCGGGAGCTGCCGGCCTCGTCTTCGAAACTCTCTGGTTTCGTCAGGCCGGCCTGGCTTTTGGCAACAGCATCTGGGCATCGAGTCTCGTGCTGGCGAGCTTCATGTTGGGAATCTCGCTGGGCAACGGCATTGCAGCACGGTGGGGGCCGCGGGTGCGGCACCCGCTGTTGGTCTACGGCGGGCTGGAGTTAGCGATAGCCGTGACCGGGGTGCTGCTGGTGTGGGTACTCCCGCTGCTCACGCCCTGGATTGCACCGCTCCTGCGACCTGTCCTCGAGCAGCCCTGGATCGTGAACCCGCTCCGCCTGGCGGTCGCCTTCCTGCTCTTGCTGATCCCATCGACGGCGATGGGGGCCACGCTTCCTCTGCTGGTGCGGGAGATCATGCGGCGAGACCCGAACTTCGGCACCGCCCTCGGGCGCCTCTACGGATGGAATACGCTGGGGGCGGTACTGGGAGCCCTGGTCGGTGAAGTCGCACTGATCGCAGCATTCGGTGTGCGGGGCACGGCCTGGTGCGCGGCGGGTATGAACGTGCTGGCCGCGGCGGTTGCCGTGACCCTGTCGCGCAGCCGGGCTGTGCGCTCGCTTCCGCCGCTGCCGGTGGTGCCCCCGGCGGCCTTCGATCCCAGCGACCGCACCCGGCGCACACGCATCCTGGCTGCCGCTGCAGTTTCCGGCTGCGTCCTGCTGGCACTCGAGGTGGTTTGGTTCCGCTTTCTGCTGCTTTCGTTCAACACGTCGAGTCTCACCTTCTCGATCATGTTGGCGACGGTCCTGGCTGGTATCGCCCTGGGCGGACTCATCGGCAGCGCCTGGCTGCGTTGGCGCCCGACGAGCTTCGCCCATTCGGCGAACGTTGCATTGCTGGCGGGCGTGCTTCTGGTCGCCCACTACGCCGGCTTCCGCTATGCGATTGCGCCCTACGAAGGCCAGCTCCTGCACCGCGCCATCGATCTTGCACCCCTGGCGGTGGCGTTGATGCTGCCGGTTGCACTGCTCTCGGGCCTACTCTTTACCTTCCTGGGCGCGAGCCTGCACGAGTGGGTGAAGCCGGAGATCCGCGCGGCGGGACTCGTCACACTGGCCAATACCCTGGGGGCTGCCGTCGGCCCCCTGCTGGCGGGCTTCGTGCTGTTGCCGGCGCTGGGCATGGAGCGCTCTTTGTTCGCGCTCACCCTGGGCTACGGGATCGTCGCCGCGTTGGTCTGGCGAATCGGCCGGGAGCCCGCACCGGGATGGCAACCGGTGGCCTGGGCTCTCGGCGGTGCCTACGCACTCACACTGCTGCTCTTTCCCTTCGGGCTGATGAAAGACCACTACTTTCACACGACCCTGGACCGCCTCAGTGCGGACACACATAGCGTCGTCGCTGTGCGCGAGACTCCGAGCGAGACCATTCTCTTCCTGCGCTCGAGCTTCCTGGGGGAGCCCCTCTACTACCGCCTCGCCACCAACGGCTACAGCATGTCGTCGACCGCCGTCTCCGCACGCCGCTACATGAAGCTCTACGTCTACCTGCCCGTGGCGCTGCACCCCGGCCTCGAGAAGGCGTTGCTGATCAGCTACGGCGTCGGTTCCACCGCAAAGGCCCTGACGGACACGAAGAGCCTCAAGAGTATCGACATCGTCGACATCTCGCGGGACATCCTGGAGATGAGTTCGATGATCTATCCAGACGCCGAAGAACACCCCCTCAACGACCCGCGTGTGCACGTCCATATCGAAGACGGGCGCTACTTCCTCGCAGCCACGGATGAACGCTTCGACCTGATCACCGCCGAGCCGCCTCCGCCCAAAGCCCAGGGTGTGGTCTATCTCTTTACGCAGGAGTACTTCCAGCTGCTGCGCGATCGCCTCAACCCCGGAGGCTTCGTCACGTACTGGCTACCGGTCCACTCCATGACCGCCAACGAGTCGAAGGCTGTGATCAGGGGCTTCTGTCAAGTCTTCCCCGACTGCACGCTCTGGAATGGTTTCGCCCTGGACTGGATGCTGGTCGGTACCAACGACGCGCGCTGGCGTCCCACGGATGCCCACTTCAGTGCCCAGTGGTGGGATCCCGACATCTCGCCGGCCCTGAAGGGGCTCGGATTCGAACGCCCCGAACTCATGGGAGCCCTCTTCCTGGCGGACCCACAGATGCTCCACAACCTGACGCGCGATACGCCACCGCTTGTCGACAACTATCCAAAGCGGATCGACCAGGGCCTGATCGACACGCCGCGAGCCTACCGGAAATACGCCCCACTGATGCTGCCTCGGCACACGCGCGAGAGGTTCAGTCGCTGGGAACGCACGGGCTCCCTGTGGCCCTCCGGCATGTTCCAGCGCTCCCTGCCCTACTTCGAGGTCCAGCGAATCATCAACGACATCAGCGTGGGCGGCTACAAGCAAAACCGCATCTGGCACAATGTGAGTGATCTGTACGCGATTCTGGCGCAAAGCGAACTCGAGGTGATCCCCCTCTGGATGCTGCTTCGAGTGGACCACGAGGCCATCTACTCGGACGGGCGAAACGCCGGCTCGCTGCCGCCGGAAGTGGAGGCCCGAATCGCCCTGGCACGCCGCGACTACAAGCGTGCGGCGACACTCCTGCGCACGGCGCACCCGGAGAATCCCCAGGACCCCGGACTCCTCTTCGCTCGGATCTTCGCGCTCTGCATGGATGGGCGTGTCGAAGAGGCCCAACGCCTACTGAAGAATCTTCCGCGCCATGAGCGCGAGAAAAACTACCCCCGCTACTGGAAATTCATGAAGGAGACGTTCGGGCTCGTCGAACCGGATGCCAAAACCAGTTGACACGCTGCCCTGGCGGTGGGAACTCGATGCAGAAGATCTTCTTCTCGTCTCCCGCCATGGAGATCGCCGTCCTCGTTCAGAGGGGTGTGATCTCGATCAGCTGAACCGTGGAGCCTCCGATATATTCGGCAGTGTTCAGGTAAACCTCCTGCACGCGGAATGACCGCCCACCCTGTCTGGTTTCGAACTCGTATTCGAGGACCGGCTCGAGACCTTCCGCTGCCAGCTTGGCGACGACGCCCCCGATATCCTCTACCGAGAACGCTACGTGTTGCAGCCCTTCGCCGTGCTCACGGAGGAACTCGGTATGCGGCGACTCACCCTCGAGCACTTCGACCAATTCCACGAAGACCTTTCCCGAGTAGGCAATCGAAGCTTTCATGCGAGCCTCGGCTGGTTTGCCCCTGAACCGGAACTTCGTCGATGCATCGAGTACATAGATATCGGTGGAAAAGGGGCCGATGCCGAACACCCGCTCCCACCAGGCTGCTGCCTTCTCGCAATCTTCAACGACGATCCCAACGTGCGAGATCGAACCCAGTTGTACGACGGGCGCTTCGGACATGGAATCCCTTCCATCCATTCAGGCGATGAGAGTGTATTCGCTCATCAAGACGGTGCTCAGCGTTTCGAAATCGATGAACGAAAGCAGGTCCTCGGCCGCGCGCTTCTGATCCTGCTTGCTTCCATAGAACGCGATCGGATCCGCCGCAACCGCGGCAGATGCTACCGACTCGTTCACGATTGCACGAAAGGGTGGTGCTCCCGGCGTCAATACACGAGCCACGGAATTTCGGATGTATTGGAGGAGTGGATGGATTTCGATTGATAGTGGGGTGTGACTCCCGTGCCAGCGGGTGTAGAACGTCTCGTCGTCGATCCTTTCCGGCTTGGGGAAGGTCGTGACGAGTGCCACGCCGGGACTTCGCTCCCCAGGCCGGGCACCGCTGCCCTGCAGGGCGCGGGGTACGCTCTCTGTCACGAGATAACCGGCAAGGCGCTTTGCGAGCGGCGACAGAGCTGCCTCGATCTTCTCGCGGTCATCGACGGATTCGAGCCACACCGAAACTGTCGCATCGATCAGACCGCTCGTGTTGAACTGGATCACCCGGTCGGCGTCATCGAGGTCGGCGACCGTGAAGGAGACTTGTCGCCCACCCACCCGGCTCAGCACCGGCGCAATTTCCAACAGCGCTTCACGCAAGTCGGTACGGGCGCGGGGCACTGTCCCGGGATCGGCGTCGCCGAGCAGATAGATGAGTTTTTCCATGTGTGTCAGTGTACGATCTTCCGCATCCGGGAGGGAAATCGATGGGCGCCGGGACCTGGGAAAGCCATCACGCAATCACGACATTGATGTACCGCTACGCAGAGTGCGTGGACACGGCCGATTTCGACGGCCTGTCCGACCTCTTTGCCCAGGGGAGCATTCGCTCTCCGTCGGCAGCGGAGCCGGGCGAGGGCATGACGGGTGCCAGCGTGGGACGTTTCTATGCGGCGACCAATCGCGTGCACGAAGACGGTACGCTTCGCACCCGTCACGTCTCGACCAATGTGATCGTCGACATCGACGAAGAAGCCGATGCGGCCACGGTGCGCTCCTACTACGTCGTATTTCAGGCGACCGGAAAACTGCCTTTCCAGGCGATTGTGGGGGGGCGTTACCAGGATCGCTTTGCCCGAATCAATGGAAAGTGGCACTTTGCGGAGCGTGTGATCCACGTGGATCAGATCGGTGATATGTCCGAGCACCTGAATTTCGACCTTGCCAAGGGAGCTATCCGGTACAAAGATGTCGTACCGCCCCAAAGCTAGGCAGGGGCCTCCTCCAAGCGAAATCGCGTGTCGCAGATTGCGACGCCCTCGTCGCCTACGACCATGACGACGTTGCACATCGAGTACGCGAAGGCGATGAATGCGCCTTCGGACACTTGGATCACCCGCGGTCTGGCGATTGCTTCCCGGTGCTTTGCCGGACGCGGGCTCACGGAAGGGTTCGGCGGCTCTATCGTGCCGGCTGTGGCTGGCAGAGCTGTCCCGGCGAGAAGTCTTACCGCGAGGGCGACCGGACTCTGGGGGCGGAGGCGCGGCATTCGGAGTTTTTGAGTGTCGGCGGTTTTAGCTGCGCGCAGATCCGTACGCGTCGTCGCTTCAGATGTGCTTCGAGTCCCCGTGGCCGGAAGGACGTGCTGAAAAAGAGCCAGCAGCTGCAGATTTTCGAGGCGGTCTTCGCACCAGCCGCAGAGCGATCCCCATGGCTGCGAGGATGAAGACGAGGGCGCCAGCCGATCCGACCGATGAACTGGGCACGGCTGCGCCACCCAGTCGGGCGACATGCTGATAGAAGAACGCGACGAAGCGCTCGAATACGGACTCACCGGGAGAGACTTCCACGCTAAAAATATCGAAGCCGTGGTCCACACCCGGGAAGACGTGGATTTCGTGGGGCAACCCGATCGCCTCGGCCTGATCGCGGAGTGCGTAGGCGCCAGACACGGGGACGGTCGTGTCGGCCTCGCCATGCGCAATCAGCAGAGCCGGATCACCGGCCTGGATCATGCTTGGATTTTCGCCCACGCTTCCCCACATATCGAAGACAGCATCGAGATCGCCTTTTTCTGAGACCCCAATATCATCGAGCAGGTAGCCGACGAGTAGAGCCGTCACGGCCCCGGCCGAACTTCCACCGATCCCGATCCGCTCTGGATCGACTCCCAGATCTCCGGCGTGGGTGGCCATCCATTGGTAGGCCGCCCAGGCATCCTCGGCAGCGGCCGCCACGGCCGTCGCATCGGCGGTTTCACCCGACGCTGCGACGAGTGTCTCGACGATATCGAATGCCGGGTCGAGGACGGGTTCGTCTCCTTCCAACCGGTAGTCGATGGAAACACAAGTCCATCCCCGGGTCGCCATCTCTTGGCACATCGAGATGAGCCGCCCAGCCAGGCGGCTTCCGCTTACGAAACCTCCGCCGTGGACCAGAATGATTCCGGGTCGTTGTGCCGGAAGATCGGGGCCAGTGGGTTCGAAGAGTTCCAAGAGCAGATCTATATTAGTGGCTGGAGACCCTGCGGGTTTCTCGGCATAGACAACACTTCCTGTGCGCTCGAATCCAAATTGCGGATCCAGGTAGAGCGTTTGTGCCGCGGCAGAGGACGACCACAGCAACGCGAGCCCCAGGAGGTTCAGGCGAAGAACAGGGCGAATCCGGCTCTTGCGACCGAAGCTGAAGCAGTGCTCCAAGGGCGGGCCGCACGGTGCGGGGAGAGTCCATGAGAACATCGAGTTCCATCCTACCCGGAAGCGATTTGAAAAGGAGAGCCCCAGGAATCTCGAGCTGCGTTTTCGCAGCGTCGGATCAGCAGAGATTCTCTCAATTAGAGGCCGGGGAGAGGATTGGGCCTCCGATACGGGCGTCGAACGCGGCCTGGCGCTGACGCAGAGCGCATCCGCCCCGCGGGATCCGCATCTTCGTCGAGCCACCCCCATCTGGCGCTAGAGTCTGGCCGCTGCCTGTCGTATCCCCCCAGGCCTGTTGTATCCCCCAAGGCCTGTTGTATCCCCCAAGGCCTGTTGTATCCCCCAAGGCCTGTTGTATCCCCCAAGGCCTGTTGTATCCCCCAAGGC
>PBYF01000138.1 GCA_002729515.1 Deltaproteobacteria bacterium | reverse complement strand
CCGGCCAGGCCCGCAGGCAGGCACAAGAGCGCCGTGAGGCAGAGCCCCACCAGCCATCGTTCCGAGTGCATCTCCATGTTCCGCATTTTCAGCTCTCCTCGGCCTCGCTGAGAAAATTCAGGGTTTTGGGAGGACCGTACGTATCGGGTCAGAAAGAACACCGCTTGACCATCTGTATCGGACCGGCAAAAACACGGCTTGAATCTTCCGGATGTCCTCCGGAGCGGAAAGATCGAGAATTAGTGGAGTTTGGGGTGGGATCGGCCAAGATCCACGCCGGCGTGGACGGACGGGCATCATGGGGGCTTGAATCCAGGAGCTGTTGCGGACTCCATGTTCGAGAAGTGCGTTCGCGAGTTGGGGGTCTGCTCGGGATCACTCGCGCCCGTACCCGAGTGCCTCGAGGTGCCGCCGCTCGGCAGGGTCGAGTACCGCACGCTCGATGGGCGGAGCCGTGTAGTCGGACACCGCCTGGGGTAGCGCGCGCCGCAGGCTCTCGAAGGCCCGCTTCGACCGGTCGTTTTCGTAGAGTTCGTCGAATACGTTGAAGCGTTCACCCGGGTCCTGTTCCAGGTCGTAGAGCGAGTAGTCGTCTCGGTGCGGCTGCCCGCTGCGACGTCCATCGGGCTCGTGGAGGAGCTTGAAGGAGCGGTTTCGAATCGCGCGGTGCCGGGGCTTCATCATCACCCCTTCGGTCACCAGGAAGCGTCGCTCGGGGGCATTGTCTTCCCCGTTGACGAAGCTCCAGCCCTGAACGTCCTCGGGACAGGTGACGCCGAGGTAGGCGCAGAGTGTGGGCAGCACGTCAATGAGACCCACGAGGCACGAGACGTGCCCCCGTGACTCCGGGCAGCCGGGCGGCGAGGGGAATGGCCGCCTCGTCATCGTGGAGTCCGTGGCCGTGCAGACCCCATCCGTGCTCGAAGAATGCCTCGCCGTGGTCCGACGTGACGATCACAGCGGTCTGCTGCCAGCCAGGCGCTTTGCGAAGGCCCGCGAGAAGCTCTCCGAACAGGCGGTCGAAGCGTTCGATTCCGATCCGGTACACCTTGCGGAGCAGCGCCCGGGTCAGCCGGAATCCGGCGGCTTGCAGCGGGGTGCCGTCGGAGAGTCGCATGTCGCGGTAGATGCGCTCGCCGTCCCGTCCGACGGGACGCGAATCGGCGTTCAGTCGTGGGCGCAGTCCGGCGGCCTCGCTCGCGTCGATGGAACCGTAGGGGCCATGGCTGTCGAGCAGGTGGACGTAGAGGAACCAGGGTTCGTCGGGATCGCGCTCGCGCAGCCAGTCGAGCGCGGCTTCAACCAGCGCTTCCCCTGAGGGCGGCCATGCGCCGAACTCGTCGACGAAGGAGTCTTCGTAGTGCTCGAAGCCCTGGGCGAAGCCGAAGCGCGCCTTCAGCCACGGGTTCGCGACGAAGGCAGCGGTGCGATAACCGGCCGCGCTGAACACCTCGGCCAGTGTCACCAGAGGCGCCACCAGGACGTCGGCTTCGAAGCTTTCGCCGATGCCCGTCCCGCGTTTTCGCAGCATCGGATCGGAGATGACAAGGTGCTGAGACGGATACAGCGATGTGAAAAGGGTCGCGATCGAGGGCTTCGTCCAGGGCGCCTGGGCGAAGGCATTCTCGAAGAGGAGGTTGCGGTCCGCAAAACGGTCGAAGTGAGGTGTGGCCGCAGTGCCCCCGTAGATCCCGGCGGCATCGCGGCGCATCGTATCGTTCACGATCATCACCACGTTGCGCTGGGTTGGCGCCTCGGATCGGTGGATCTGCGCGCACCGATGTTCTCCAACCAACTCCGGTTCCGCGGGGTCCTGGCCACAGGCCGCGACGACGCAGCCCAATAAGATCACCCTACTTACCGTGTGCAACGGCAATGCTTGTCTCCGTCTCCATATCCTTTGCGGTCGCGACCGGGGACGTCGATGAGTATTCAACCCCCAGACTCTTCAAATCAATCCCTTGGGATACAATTCTCGATTGCGCCTCGAGGTCGATTCCCCAAAGGTGGAGTCAGTCCTTCGGAGACTCGAGAAGCAGCCGTGCGTTCGTGGAAGAACGGCGATAGATCAGGAGCGCCTTGACTGATTCACGGCTGACCTCCGCGACGTTGCCTATGTCGTCCGCGTAAAAGCTCAAGCTCACATTTTCGGCATTGGCTGGGCCGATTTCCATCTCGTAGGTGTGCTCTAGAAGACGTGTGGCGAAGGAGCCGGCCGGTGTGTCTACGCGATAGGCGCCGATGTAGCGCGTCGTATATCTGAGTGTTCCGTTGAACTCTACGTCCTTCATCTTCTCGGTCTTGTACGTCGTGATCTTCCGATCGACGGTTTTGCTCTCGCCCGCCTTCATGCCGGGATCGAGCACGAGGCCAGGGCGATAGGCAACGGTGCGGTTCGAGGTCAGATCGGTCTGCGAGAGCTTTATGACTTCGTCACTCGACGTGACGAGGAGCGTCTGGATGTCGCTGTCGCCGGTTTCGACCCGCCAGTGGTCTCCGCCATCCGAAGATTCGACCGGGGTGACCTGGACGCGCTGGTCCTCACCCTTGTGGGGGCCGGCGACGATGCGATATGTCCAGATCCCGGGTGTGAGATGACGAAGCCTTGCCGGATCGTCGATCGGCTGAGCCGGAAGCGCCTCTCCGACGGACCCTTTGCCGAGCAGCGATAGCTGCCCCCGCAGTTCCTCAGGCAGTGCGACCACAGGTCCTTCGGCGAACACGAGCCGCGGTATCAGGCAGGCGAAGGCCAACCCAAGAGCAATCCCTGCACGCCTTCGCCCCGTTGCCATACCGTCCCCAACGCTTCCATCGAGCGAATTCCATCCGTGATTCTCGCGGTCGCGCAGTTGGTGTCGTTTCCCTGGTCGATGAGGCCGCCACCAAGAGCGCGTTTCGTCCTGATGGCACCGAGCGAAGCCACGACTCGACCCCTGAAAGCGAAAAAATATCCAGTTCCTAGTATATTCAGTTGGGCCGGGTTTCCAATTCCGGCAGCTGTCGATTCCAGAATTGTGTGGTCCGCACGATGGATTTGAGAAAGGGCCCCAAATACTCGAAATGGAGCAAAGAACTCGATGAGTCATCGCGTCATCCAGTGGGGCACCGGGAACGTGGGTTTTCACAGCCTTCGTCACATCATCCGACATCCCGACCTCGAATTGGTCGGAGTCCACGCGCACAGTCCAGCAAAGATCGGTGAGGATGCTGCGCGTCTCTGTGGCCTCGCTGCCGACACGGGGGTGATTGCAAGCGACGACGTCGATGCCCTGTTGGCACTTCGAGCCGATGCGGTGGTCTACACGGTGAAGGGTGAGACGCGGCCGCGCGAGGTGATCCCGGAACTCGAGAGGATTCTCGCCTCGGGAGCGAACGTGGCGTCCACGGCGATGATCTTTCTCGTGTATCCGAATTTTGCCAACGCTTCGATGCGAGAACCGCTCGAGAAGGCCTGTCAGTTGGGTGGCTCGACCTTCTACGTGAACGGTGTCGATCCCGGATTTTCAGGCGATGTGCTGCCGCTGGCAGCGCTTCAGCTCGCCGACGAGATCGGTGAGATCCGGGTGCAGGAGCTGTGCGATTACTCCACCTACGAGGATCCGGAATTCACGGGGGTGAGTTTCGGCTTTGGGCGGCCGGAGGAATACACGCCGCCTCTCTCGATGCCGGGCGTGCTCAGGATGGGGTGGGGTGGGATGGTTCAGATGCTCGCCGACCGTCTCGGTATCGAACTCGAAGAGATCCGCGAAAGTTTCGAGCGTCGTTATACCGCCGAGGCGTTCGATACACCGATGATGCACGTGCCGAAGGACACTTGCGCGGCTGTGCGATTTCAACTCGAAGGAATGGCGCATGGACGCCCAGTGGTCGTAACGGAACACGTGAATCGCCTGGCCAGCCACATTGCCCCCGATTGGCCGCAACCCCCGGACGGACGCCCGGGAGTTCACCGCTGCATCGTGACCGGCAATCCGTCGGTGCAACTCGAATGTTTTTTGAAGGGTGAGGATGGAGACCACAATACCGGTGGGGTCCAGGCAACGGCGATGCGTGTAATCAATGCGATCCCGTCCCTATGTGGACACCCCCCGGGCCTCATCAGTACGCTCGATCTTCCCTACACCCCTTCGATGAATATCCTGCGCAAATAGGCTGACCGGACGCACCACCAGACTTGAACCCCTTTCCTACAGCCGGCGGTGGCCGCTGCGGCAGAACTGACGGTCAGTAGTCGAGGCGGCTTGGCTATTCGTGGGCTCTGGGAAGGGGGGCATCGAGGGACACCCGTTCGCTCTGGTCGGTGGGCGCTCTTTCGTAGTGGGTGAGCGCGGGGATGTTCCTCATCGACTCGTTGCCTATGAACGGCCGCGTCTGGAAGAGCCAGAGTTGATCATCCGAGAAGCCAAATTCCACGTCCCAGGGCCTCGGATTGCCCTCTGGGTCGACCGAGGGCTTGAAGTCCTTGCGAATGCCCTGCGCGGTCGAAACGACGTCAGCGAGGTTGCCTTTCGAGAGTACGTAGGCCTGTCCCGTGGAGGGCACGATTTCGCTCCCGCCGTCGGGCCGGAGGAGACGCCGGTAGGGTGACTTGAACATCTCCACGAGTTCGACTTCATCGGGAGACCACACGAGTGTCTCAGCCGGGGTTCCGTCGACAGCACCGCCGACGCCTTCCGAGGTTGCGATGAGGATCTTGCTCTGATCCTGGCCGTTGAGGCCTGCTGTGACCAGAACACCGGATTTCGTGTTCGGGACGCTCTCGAGAATGACTACGGAGGGAAGCACCCAGAGTGGCTCGTCGATCAATGTCTGGCGCCAGGAGAACGAGCGATAGGTAAACGGAGAGGCCCAGACTTCCCTCAGGCCGCTGTATACGTCTTCGAGACTGCGCCGGTTGAAGAGGGTGAGATTGAGTCCGGCCCCATTGAAGTTCTCGAGATCTTCGACGTTCGTGTCGCTGCGAACGAAGAGGCCCACGGTCTGGCTTGGGTCGCTCTTCCGCAGCAAGTCGTTCTGCTCTAGCCCTTTTCGGATTCCTTCGCGCAGTTCGGACGAGAGCGGCCAGGATTCGAGCGAGTAACGCATGATGGCGAGACGTGGCCGGATCCAGGTCTCGAGCTTCTTCTCGTCATTCTCCTTGGGGATCATCTCGTCGAAGAAGGTTTTGTAGGTACGCTCGACGAATTCGTGGAGCGGCTCGCCGGCCTTGGCGATCCCCGACTTCGCGAGCTTTGGTGGAATCGCAACTGGGGCGGCTCGGTAGTGGGCATAGTAGGCACCGAAGGGAACTACGATCCCCCTGGCGACCTTGTCTGGGAAGTGATGCTTGAGTTCACCGAGGAACGAGGCCTTGGGGCCTCCGCGCACACCCGAATCCTTGCGTCGCATGGACGTGAGATCGATGACGTCGGCAGACTTGACGTCCAGGCGTTTGACATCGATATGGAGCTTCTTGGCGGTCTCGCCGAGCCTTCCGTCATCCTCGCGTTCCTGGTTGTGGCTGTACTCTGCGAGGAGCTCGCGATCTTCCCTGGTCATTTTGACGGTGGTCTTGATGACCACTTGGCCTCCCGGTGTGACGATCATGAGAATCTTCTGGCCATCGTGCGGCTGGAAGAGCTTGTACGAGGTGGGGCCGAGGACGACGTTTGGGATGCCGAGGGAACGAGCCAGCAACTGAACGTGGGAGACCACGTTGCCTTCGCCACGGGTGAGGATGCCGGCTGCCGGTTCGAGATCCGAGGGTGTTTCGGCAAGCGCGACGATTTCGTTCCGCTGGTAACCCCCAGTGGGTGGGTTGACGCGGAGCGTGCCCAAGGCGATGCCCGAGTTGAGAGCCCGCACTCCGCTGTCGAGCGAATGGCCGAAGATTTCGTGTTGAATGGTGTTCTGGCCTTCCGCGTAGTGCTGGAGGCGGTCGATTGCCTTGCCGTACACGAGAAGTGGCGAACTCCGAATGATATCGTCAGGTAACAGCGCGACATCGGGCATCAGGTAGACCCAGGGCGCCTCTACTTCTCCGAACGCATAGAGTGTCGTCCGCTGGGCCCACTCGATGATTCGCGCTGCGCGGGCGATGCGATCCTGCAGCTCCCCACGCTGGGGTTTTCGTGTGCCGAGAAGTTTCTGCAGATTCTTCAGGGCCACTTCGCGCTCTCGCTCCATCAGCAGGCCGCTGCCGTAGGCGGCGTTGGTGAGCGCCATCAAGAGCTCGATGTCCTGGCGGACCGTGATCGGTGGTGCCGCGGAGAGCCGCGTTCCGGCCTCCTGGCTGATGATGCCCGCCGTGGTTACTGCGATATCGATGAGCCGGCGTCGGTCGGCGGGCGTTACCTTCTTTGCCCCCACGGCTTTCCGCGCATCCACCATCATGTCGGCCAGGGCTGTGATTCTCGCCAGGGGCTTGGCATCGGGTTTCGAGAGGTTTTTCTCGAGCTTTGCCCGAGTACTGGCATCTTCGATCTTCGGGATCTGGGCGCGCAGGCTCGAATCGTCGAGCGAGGTGAGCTTTTGAATTTCCGTGATCAGTTCGTCCAAGCGGTCGCGAGAGGTGCCGGCAGTCAGCTTTTCGCGGTAGGCCTCCAGGCGCGGGGTCAGCGCGGCAGTGATCTGATTGTGAATCGCATCGCGCAGCGGCTTGAAATCGTGGTGGTTCCTCTGGATCGCAACCGAAAGTGCGCGTGCTCGACCGATTCGCCCCTGGTCGTTTCGAACGTAGAACCGCCGCTGGAGTTCGTAGGCGAGCAGGTAGTATCGCTCCTGGTCGAATTTCTCATCGGCCAGATAGCGTTCAAAAAATTGCGGGGCATCGCGTGCTTCGAACTCTGCACCGGCCAGTCCGCCGTAGGCACGCATCTTCGCGAGCTTGTGGTCGGGGTGGGTTTCGAAGAAAAATTTTTCGAGGATGTATCCGCGCACGAGGTTGTGCGGGTTGGGGTACTCGTCCCAGGTGTGCAGATCCCGTGCGAAGAGGTTCCCCAGGTACACGCCCTCGTTGCCGAGTTCAGCGGCGAAGGGCTCGCGCCAAGCGGCGCAGAAGCGTGCCCGCCCGCCGCAGGGGCTCACGATCTTGCCGTTGACAAAAACCGGCTTGCGCTTTCCGTCTCGGCAGACACAGAAATTCTGGGTGTAGGGCCCCTTGGTCGCTCGGAGTACTTGCTGGAAGTTGCTGTCGAGTCTTGCCTTTTTGGCAGGGGTGAGTTCCGGTCCGCGGCCCTGGGCCGAGAGCGCCAGCAGGACAGAAAGTATTCCGAAGATCCAGGATCGGCTGGGAATTCGCACGAAGGCCTCCGAGTGGGGGGTGGGATCTTCTCACGGTGCTCCCCTCCGTGCACAGGGGGCTTTGCAGTCTATTATTTGGGTCCCATGCCCCTGCTCTGCCGTGGTTCCACCCGATCCGCCACCCTCGCGGCCCTGCTGCTCGGCTTGGCTGCATCGGGCTCCAACGCGGATGCCCCGGTGGAGGCGGAATCCGAAGTGGGGCGCTTCCTGGCGTCGATCGAGACGTCGGGCCCGCTTCAGGCCTTCCTCAACAAGACCATCGAGGGACTTCTGGCCTCCGACACGGCTCTGCGCAAGCAGGAGGTGCGCGTTTCCGTGATCGACCTCCCGGTTTCCGGGCGCCCGCAAGAAGCGGGTTGGAACGGTGATTCTCCGGTTTACCCCGCCAGCGTGGTCAAGTTCGTCTATTTGATAGCGGCTTTCGCCTGGCGTGACCGCGGCTGGCTGACGATCGACCCGCAGTTCGACCGGGAGCTGAGAAGCATGATCTTCAAGAGCAGCAACCGAGCGACACAGGTCGTCCTGAGGCGGCTGACGGATACCCGGGCTGGACCGCGGCTGGACGAATCCAACTACGCCGAGTTTCGCGAACGGCGCCACCGCGTTCGCGACTGGCTCGAAGACCTGGGCATTACCGATCTCCACACCGTGCACCCGACCTACGATGGGGGCGGCGACCTATACGGCCGGGACTTGCAGTTTCTCGAGGACACTGCGGTCGAAGGTGCGCTTCCCGGCCAGAAGGGTCCGTATTTCAACCGTCAAGCCATGACGGCGGATGGTACGGCTCGTCTCCTCGCCCTCCTTGCTCTGGACCTGGTCCTGGCTCCGGAGACTTCGGCTGAGGTCCGGGAACGCATGCGGCGCGATACCAAGACGCAGCCTTATCTGGTCCACCGCATTGCCGGAGGCGCCGACCGCCGTCGGGATATAGAAGTCTACTCGAAGACCGGAACCTGGGGGCCGATCTTCGCCGATGCCGGTATTCTTCGTCACGACTCGGGGCACCAACTCGTGGTGGTCGCGTTCATCAGGGGTCGCCCGGCCTATCGAGGCCCCTTCATCGCAAAGCTGACACGCGCCCTGGTGAACAAAAAGTTCCCTACGTCCAGTCGTTAGGTTCCCGTCTGGATTTTGTGCGTGATGCTTCTGACTCACTCGAGCCGAAGGATCTTTCGGTCGACTTCGTATCCGTGGCCGACTCGTCGCATCTCTCGATTGAACTCCATGCCCTCTGGGGAAAGTCGATCGATGCCATTGATCTGGTAGAACTGAAGTGTCTCCGGCTCATAGGGTGCTTCGTAGAGTCGAAGGTTCTTCCAGGTCCTTCCCTCAACCGCTTTGCGCTTGTGGAACTTGCCCTCGCAGACTTCGTCAAATGTGACTTCGCCGATGTCTCCGTAGTTCATCTCGTTGCCGTAGAGCCAGTCGTAGAAGTCCTTGCGGTTGTTCTGGGCCCAGATCTGCTTTGCCACTCGTGATTTTGTGGAACGGAAGGCGAAGTAGTACTGCACGCCCATGATTTCCACCTCACCGTCGCCCTTGCGATCAAAAACGTCGTAGCAGTGCGATACGTTGCGATAGTTCACGATGCCTTGCAGGCCGTCCGACGTCGATGGGGTCAGTTCGCGCAACTCGGCAAGGTGGCCCGAATTGAGGCGCGTGCAGCCGTGTGACACCGGGCCTCGGCTGGTAAGAGCGACGCGGTTGTAGGGCTTCCCATTCCGGCTTCCCTTGTCGTATTTGCGCCACTCTTTGGGGAGGAGCGGGTGGCCTGCAATCCAGTTGCTGATGCCCGTGTTGTGAATCGAGTTGTAGGATTCACCGCCACCGTATTCGTAGGGAAACATGGGGATCAGGCCGTAATATCCGGCGGCTGAGATGTAATCGACCATGCCGAGCATTCCGTTTCCGTGCAGGCGCGGCTGGAAATACCAAATGCCCTGGGTCGTAATCTGGGGAATCTGGTGTCCGTGGTACGTCGTGGTGGTGTCGTAGGTCCCAGCGGCGTAGATCGCGGTGTATTCGTAGTAGTCGATCTTCCCGTTTTCGAGCGGGTAGATCCCATCGGTCATGTCCTCGAAAAATACCCGGGCCTTCGGGCGAAATGCAGTGAGATCTCCGGCGTGTGCGAGTTTGTCCAGTTCGTCGAATGCAGACTCCTGTTCTGGCGTCAGATCATAGACGAACATCCGATGCGGAAAGAATTCGTTGATCAGGTCGAGCCGCGCTCCCAGCGTTTCCGGCGGGGGGTTTCCCTTCAGCAGGGCGGCCCATTTGGTGACCATCTCGCCGAAATCCTTTTGGATGTGATACAGCCGTTCCGGAGTCAGCTTTTCGATCGCTTCGATGTTCTTCCTTCGCCAGGCAGCTTTTGAAAGGCTGTTCTTCCGTGCCGCAAGTTCGCGAATTCCTTCCGCCTCGAACCGCTTGTCATAATCTTCCCAGGACGTGTTGGTCGTGAGGGTGATGATCCCCTTGTCGATGACCTCCTTGTAGAGATCATGCTTGGCGACCTGGTCGAGAAGGAAGTTGTCGATGGTTTCATCGGGCAGGATCATTCGGACGCGAAGCTGGTTTCCGCGTGCCAGGTGGATCTTGATACGCTTCTCGTCCTGGACCCGCGGAACGAAGCCGGTGTAGAAGTTCGGGTCATAATCGTTGAAGAAGAGTCCGTACGGCGTCCCGTCCGTCCAGCGATCCCTGCTGAGGCCTGTGGCTGTGCTGGCAAGAAAAACGATCAGTGGGATGAAAAGGAATCCGGCCGCTGCAATGATGGATCGCTTCGGGCTCATGGCTCTCTCCTCCGCACCGCTGGGTTTGCACGCGAGGACCGGCTCAACCAGGGTGGTGTGGGTGCCTATTCTACGCCAACTGGAGTGAGGCCGAGCTTGCTGGCGGACCGCGCCGTTTCAGTGGGGATTCGTCGGTGAGGCTGCAGTCGAGCAGCGACGACGTCGTGAGGAGGTTTTCGCGCTCCCGGTTCGCAGCGACCGCACTCGCCAAGGAGATTGCGCTGCGGCATCACGAGTCGCATTTCCAGGGATTTCGCCGTTGAGATCGACTCAGCCCCTGACGCGATGGCTGAATGCGCCGCGAGCCACCTGGGCCAGCACCCGAACGGGCTCGCCCGCTAGACTGGAGGATCGGGCATCCCGCATGCCCAAGGGTTTTCCGCCTTCCACGAGGAGCCGCCGTGAGCAACACCCGCATGGACCGTGTGAGTGCCGAGTTTTCCAAGACCGTTTCCGGTGAACTGCAGGAGGTCGTGGATGGGATCTACCTCCTGCCCGACTTCGGCAATACCACGCTGATCGTCGGTGAAAATGAGGCCGCGGTCATCGACCCCGGACTCTTCCAGAACGGGCCACGCGTCGTCGCTGCGCTGCGCAAACTGACCGAAGTGCCTGTCCGCTACGTGATCTACACACACGGTCACTACGATCACGCGTTCGGCACGCCCGCTCTGCTCGAAGATGCGGCGGTGCGTGGTCACGCCGCTCCGAGGATCGTGGGGCATGTGAATGTGGCACGGCGCTTTGCGCGCTACCGGAAGACGGCGGGCCATGTGGCCGAGAGCTACGACATTCAGTTTGCCAGCTGGACGCGGGCCGGCGTCCTGGGTGGGAAGGGCGGCGGAGAGGTGGTGAGGAAGGCGCACTACGTGCCGCCGGATCTCGAATACGAGGACCGTATTATTCTCGGTCTGGGAGAGTTTTCGCTTCACTGCCGCCACGGGCTGGGCGAAACGGACGATCACACCTGGGTCTGGGTACCGGAGCACCGCACGATCGTGGGTGGCGACTTCATCGTGTCATCCCTTCCCAACGCGGGTACACCCTTCCGCGTGCAGCGTTATGTGCTCGAGTGGGCAGAAGCACTCGAAGAGATGGCAGGCCTCGAGCCCACCGCCGTCGTGAGCGGTCACGGCGGAATCTTCCGGGGCGCGAAAGCTCTCGAGATGTTGAAGGGGACAGCCGCTGCACTGCGCTGGCTGGAGGACGAGGTGGTGCGCCGCCTGAACGCCGGCCAGTGGTATGAAGAGATCGTCCAGGGCGTCGATCTGCCCGACGAGATGGCGCAGAGTTCCTACCTTCAGCCCATCTACGGATGTCCCACCTTCGCGGTGCACTCGATCTTGCGCCGCTATACCGGTTGGTACGATGGCAACCCGTCGCACCTCTTTCGGAGCCCGAGCGCAGAGGTCGCGCGCGAGGTGTTGGGGCTGTCGGGTGGCGGCGCGCCGGTGCTCCGGCGTGCTCGGGAGCTGGCCTCGAGCCAGCAGTGCGGAGATCTCCAGCGGGCCCTGCACCTGGTGGACTTCGTGATCCAGGGCGACCCGAATCGTGTTCCCGAAGCCCGCGGCCTCAAGGCAGAACTCCTGAAGGCCCGTGCCGAGCACGAGCCCTCCTTCATCGCGCGGAACATCCTGAGCTCGGCCGCCCTCCTCGAGGAGGAGGCCGTGGCGGCGGGGAAGTAGAGGAGCCCGGACGGGTGGCCTCCCGCACCCGGCTTCCGTCGCGGTCTCTTGCTCCTTGTCCTTGTCGCTGACCCGCAGCGCGGGTCGCTTGGAGGAGAGAGCCAGTGAGTACATTGGCGACGGTGGGAGCGATTCCTCGTCGGGCCGACGGACGATGAGGGCGGCGTCGCTGTGACTCACATCGGGAATACCCGACCGGGAGATCCCGAACGCTGTGGCCTTCCGGTCCGTTCACGACCCCCGATGCTCGGTGGAAACGGGGTCGAGTTCTACGGCATCGGCGTCCAGGAGCTGAACCCGCTGACCGAGTGTATCGGGCCGAGCATCGCTGTTTCGGGAGGAGGTATACTGAGTCGCCTCGACCCTGGGCTGGGAAGTCGGAGCTGCGGTGTCGCGGTACTCGATGTGTAGAAATTCTGTCGAAATACAACCGGTGAGAGGGGATCAGGCCTGTAGCGAGTGAGTTGCTTTTCCCAAGTCCGGGGCGAAGACGCATGTAGGCCGCAGCAGAGACATTCATTCCGGTTGGAGGAGAATACCCGGTGCCGTTTCATCACCTTGCGGTCGTGACACGAGATGTCGTGGGCAATCATCTCTTCTACAGCCAGGCCATGGGATTCGAACTCGTCAAAGTAGAGGTTCGAAAGACGCCCGAGGGCGGTTGGGCGAAGCATTTCTTCTACGACACCGGTTCCGGCGAGATGATGGCCTTCTGGGAACTCCACGACGGGAGTCTCCCAGAGAAGTTTCCCACCGGTCTCTCCGAGGCAGCGGGCCTCCCGCCCTGGGTCAACCATATCGCTTTTCAGGCAGCCGGCGTCGCGGAGTTGCAATCGCACCTGAAGCGGTGGCTTGAGTGCGGCTACGACGTTCTCGAGATCGATCACGGCTGGTGTTATTCGATCTACACGACCGATCCCAATCACACCTTGGTCGAGTGGTGCGTTACCACTGGTGTGTTCGATGAAGGAGATCGGGCGAAGGCCCAGCGGGCGCTCATTGAGGAAGTCGATTTCGACGTCGGAAAGGCGAAGATTCAGCACCACCGGTCGCGTTGCGAGCCCCTGCATCGCAGAGAGGAGCTCTTGTCTGCGGGCAAGGCAGAAAAGGAGAGGGGGCCGTGACGTACAGCACGGGTGGCTCATGCCCGGCGGGGCGTGCTGCTCGACGTTCGATCTCATCGCGCTCGATGCTTTTTCGCTCATCACGACGGAGCGCAGCGAAGCCTGGGAGGTGGCTGTAGCAGCACTTCCTGGGGTACCGGTTCGCTGCGTTCCGATCGACCGGGTCCGACAATGGATGAAGTAGTAGAGACTTCGAAGCCAGTCATGGGAGAGCAGACGGACCCGGGAAGAGGCGCAGATCCGGCTTGGACCCATAGGCGAGGGGCGGAGCCGCCGTCGATTGTTCCCGCACCGGGGGGAGTTTAGACTCACGAGCGTGGGGAAGACCCGGTTGCTGGTGGCGGTGGGCTTCGCCGCGGTGGGTTTCGCCACCGTCTGGATCGTCACCGGACTCTACGGGCCGGGCGCCTCGCTCGACAGCGTGACCTATCTCTCGGTGGCGCGAAACCTGGCCACCGGCCAGGGCTTCGTACGCTTCGATGGCTGGGTCTATACCGCCTGGCCCCCTCTCTACCCGTGGCTCATCTCGCTCGGCGTGTGGGCAGGCCTCGACGTTGCCGATGCCGCTCGGGTGGTGGGTGCCGGGTCGTTCGGTATCACGCTGGCCGCACTGGCCGGCATCCTGGGTCGTCGGCGCGGTGGCGTCGGGTGGGCCGTCTGTGGTCTCGTGCTCGTGTTCTATGCCCTGCCCCTGCTGAATACGTTTGCGACTGCTTGGTCCGAGGCCCCGTTCATCGCCCTCGTCACCCTGGCATGCTACCTCGCTGATCGCTTTCACCCGGCTCTCCGGAAGCGCGATCTCCTGGTGCTGGGCCTCGTGGCGGGGGCGTGCAGCGTAACCCGCTACGTGGGTGCCGCGCTGGTGGTGGCCCTCGGTCTCTGGCTGCTCACGATCAGCGGTAGTTTCTGGCAGCGCGTCGTCCGGGTGCTGGGCTTTGGCCTAACGGCGTCGCTGGCACCCGGGTTGTGGATTTTTCACACCTACCTGGTGACTGGCCGGGTCTTCGGAAACCGCCCGGAGGGATACGCCGGGCTGGCGCGGAACCTGCGCGAGTACCTGTCGAACGTCTCCAGCTACCTGCGTGTCGAATCGTTCGAAAGTGTCGGAATGGCGCTCGCCGCCCTGGTCCTGGTGGGAGCACCGGCAACTGCCCTGCTGATCGGGCTGTGGCGCCGGAAGCGGGGGGGCGTCCTGCCCTCGGTGACGGTGTCGGCACTTTTTATCCTGATCTACTCCGGGCTCCTGATCGGTATCGCCAGCTGGGTTCCGGTGTCGCGTCTGGAGCGGGTGCGTTTTGCAGCCCCCGTCTGGGTACCGCTCATCGTCCTGTTCGTGAACGCTGCCGCCGCCACTTGGCTGCGCTGGCCGCAGCGGCTGGCACGTACGGGGCTGGTCGTCGGCCTGCTGGTCGTTGCGTCCCTGGGCCTGTCGACCACCTACCCCGTTCTCCGCTACTGGCGGCACTTCGGGGTGGGGGGTTACGGCGTGGCCAAGTGGCACCACTCCGAGCTGCTCGCCGCCCTCCGCAGTAGCTATTCCGGACAGGCGGTCGTGAGCAATCAGCCCCACGTCGTGTACTTCCACACCCTGATTCCTTCGGGCTTCGCACCGCGCTTCCACGCCTTCCGCTCGAAGCAGCCCAGGGTCGGCGACATCGCCGCCCTGCGCGCCCGGGCCGAGCGTGAGGGCAGCGTGCAGCTCGCCTGGTTCCTGAAGTATCCGCGGGGGCACGGCTACTACCGGCCGGTGCGGCTCAAGGAACTCGGCGTCTGCATGGAGGCCGAAGGGCGGTATCGCGACGGAGTCCTGTTGCGGGTCTTGCCGGACCGGGCCTGCTCGTCGGAATGATCCGCCGTTACTCCACGGGTCTGCTCAGGGCTCGTCCACTTCTTCCTTCGCAGAGTCGATGTTGATCTCGGCGAGGTGGCGCAGGTAGTCGTTGTACTGTGACGCTGGAGCTGCCTTGCTGCTCAGCGCGTTCGGATTCGAGCCGGGCGGCTCCAGGGCATGAGCTTCGATCTGGATGCCGCTCTCCGGACGCTCGCCGTGGCGCCGCAGCAGGAAGCGCCGCTTCTTGAATACCAGGTCGAGTTTCCAGCCGTCGCGTACGCGGGCCATGGTGTGCACGTTCACGTGCGGGACCGGCAGGTCCGACGCGAAGGTGTATCGCAGGCGAAGGGTCTGCCCCGCTTCGATCGTCGAGAGGGTGCTGAGCATATGCCGCTTGCGGTGGAATCGGACGATGTGCTTGAGATCGGCGCTTCCCTCACCTCGGGCTTCCACCTCGAACTCCCCCTCGAGCCACTCCTGAGGCTGAAGCGAGACCTCGACGATGCCTTGGACGATTTGCCACTCGGGCAGAGTGACCTGGAAGACCGGGTCGGCGAGCAGAGGGATGGCGAGGGGAGCGTCACCGACTGGGGGGCGGCTGCGCGTCGCCATCTCTAGAACGAGATCCACGAACGCGGGGTCGGATTCGATCTTCGGCAGCCCGGCAGCGAAGAAGCGCTGGTCATAGGCCGCGTAGCTCTGGCATCGGTGACCTTCGAAGTCGCAGTAGAGGAGCACTCCTTCCGGGGTCACGCCACCGATCGCGCGGTAGTTGAGGTTTCCGAAAAAGAGGTGCCGACCGCTCGGGTACTTGCGAAAGAGGCTGCGTCCGAACAGGTGTTGGCCTTTCGCTCCGAGGCCCAGATAGTCGAGTACCGAGAGCGCGACGTCCGACTGCGAATAGGGTGCTTCTACCTGGTCGCGGATGTGTTCGGGGAGGAGCACGGTCAGGAAGCCCCAGTTCTGGGTGAGGCGTCCGGCAGGGCCTTCCCGGGCGGAGCCCAAATCGCCGGCGGATTCGTCAGAGGTGATAATGACGATCGTGTCGTCGCGAATTCCGCTGGCTTCGATCGTGCGGAAGAAGTCACCGACCGCCTCGTCGAGATACTGGAAGGCCCTCCTCCGCCGCTTGCCGCGGCCCGAGCGGAACGATTCCGGAACCACGTAGGGATGATGGGTCCCGACGGTGAGCAGGGTCAGGAACCAGGGCCGATCGCCCGCCTCCAGGGTTTCGATCATCTCGAGGGATTGCTCGAGGAAGGCCCGGTCGTCGACCCCCCACTTGGTTCGGACGTAGTGCTCCTGGAACCAATCGTGTCCGTAGACTTCCTCGAAGCCAATGGCCGGCATGAAGCGGTCCTTCAGCATGAAGGCCAGTGGGGCAGCCTGCAGGTAGGCGGTGCGGTAGCCGGCCTCCCGGAGGATTTCCGGCAGGCATTTCTGCCAGCCACCGCCGGCGGCGACCGTCATCTTTGGCATGCCGGGGAGCAGGCGGGGCGGCTCTCCACAGAGAAGCGCATAGAGGCCGCGGTTGGTGCGCCGCTGGTGGTTGAAAAAACTCGTGTAGGTGAGATTGCCGCTAACCACCCGTTCGAGATTCGGCAGGCTGTTCACCAGACGGCGCCGATGTGCCGCAGCAGTGCTGGCGAGGTAGTTGCCGGAGACGGACTCGAGCACCACGAGCAGCACGTTTCGGTCCTTGCCCTCGAACTCGAAGCGCGGGGGGGCGTCGAGATCGGAGCGCAGCGTCGGCAGCAGGTCGAACATCGCCTCCGGTGGACTCGCGAAGCCGTCGCTCGTTCGGGGCGTGCCGACGCCGCGGAATGCCAACCAACGGGTGTTGTGAGCGAGCGCATTCTCCTGACGCCAGATCGTAAAGCGGTCGTCCTCGGGCCACACCGCCAGCACGGCCAGGCCCAGTACGCCGGCTCCCGCCGCCGTCAGCCAAGCGCGCCACCCGCGTGCGGCCAGGCCCGGCCAGGCCAGCAGCAGGGACAAGAGGACGACCGCCGCCAACAGCAGCGGGTGCGCGACGGCCAGAGCCGAGCCCTGGAAGAAGGTGGGATCGGTGAGGAAGGCCACGTCGAAGGGCGATGCGACCGTAGCCAGCGCGAGGATCGTCTCGAAGTTTGCGTAGTAGCCGACGGCCAGTACCGCGATCGTCAGGGCAGCCAGCCAGCGTGCGACGCGGGCGAGCGGCCAGAGCAGGGCCAGAAGCAGAAACCCCACGGAGAGATCGGCCAGAGCACCGTGGGCGTCGGCCGCCGTCGGCAGCAGGCCCTCGTCCCAGAGCGCCAAGCAGCGGAAGGCCCACGGCGCGAGCACCACGGCCAGCACGCCCGCGAGCGGACCCACCACCGCCCGGTTGCGCTCAGCTCTGGTTCGCGCCATCGGGGGCAATGATATCGTGCCCCGCCTTTCTCAGACCGATCCAGCCGAGTGTGAACCTCGCAGGTATCGGTTCAGAGCTTGCGCGTTCCAGCCACGATCTCGGTGTGAAGACTCTGATCGAGCGGAATGAAACACCCCGCCTCGGCATCGCGGAAGAAGAGGGGGTCCCGGATTCCGCTGGGATCGAATCCCTCGGTCTGCAGGCGCAGCTTGCGGTGCTTGAAATTCCCGGTCACCTCCACGGAATCGGCGATTCGGATGAAGAGAGGCTGTGCATAGCTCGGCAGGTTCTGTGCCGCGTGGACGAGAAAGGTCTGAGGGTCGAAGCCAGCCACCTCATCCGGAACTATGAGAGCCATGCCGGCCCTTCCGTCGGCCCCGGGCACACGAACGCCGAAGACAGCCGTTTCGTGCACACCGGGTGCCGAGTTCAAGAGGTGCTCCACCTCCAGCGTCGCGACGTTTTCACCCTTCCAGCGAAAGCTGTCTCCGATCCGGTCCACGAAGTAGTAGTAGGATGCACGATCGCGTCGCAGCAGATCGCCCGTTCTCAAGTAGAGGTCCGCTTTCTCGAAGCAGTCCCTGATCATCTTCTTCTCGTTGTCGGCAGGGTTTGCATACCCATCGAACGGCATTGGACTCGAGTCCGAGATCCGGCTCAACAGCTCACCGGGCTCCCCAACACGGCACTCGATGAGCATTCCGTCTGATCCGCGCATGAGTTCGCCCGCTTCCGTATCGTAACGCGCGAGGCGAAGCAGATCGTGGGTACCGGGTGCATTGCGACCGACAGATCCGACGCGGCCCCTGCGATTCTGGAGGCTCACGTTTCCCTCGGTTTGCCCATAGGTGTCCATGATCTTTGGGATTCCAAAGCGCTCTTGGAAGTCGACCCAGATATCTGGACGCAGCCCTGTGCCCGTCGCAAGCCGGATCGCGTGGTCTCGGTCCGCGGCGGAGGGCTCTGTTCGCATCAGGTAGCGGCACAGCTCGCCAACGAACGCGAAGATCGTTACCTCGTGGCGCCGCACGTCGGATAGAAACTCGCTGGCGCTGAACTTCCGGCGTGAGGCGAAACAGGCACCCGTGAGAAATGCCGGAGCGAATCCGACGAAGTTCGCCCAGCCGTGATAGAGGGGGACGGGTGCGTAGGCGCAGTCGTCTGGGGTCTCCTCATGCAGCATGGCAAGCGCACGCCCGCCGGCCGCGAACCGAAGGTGACGAATGATTGCGGGCTTCGGAAATCCGGTCGTGCCCGAGGTGTAGACGAAGAGAAAGACATCGCCGAGCGATACCTCGGGGATCTCGGGCTCTTCGGTGGAGGCATCCTCGAGTTCTTCACGAAGTGGACGGAAGCGCGGATTCCCGTCCGGTGGGACAGACGCATTGCCGTGGATCTCCAACACGCCCAGTTTTCCCGACAGTGCTAGAAGCGCCTGAGTACTCGCACGATCGACGAGTGCGATCTCAGCCCCCGAGCAGCGGTGGACATGCGCGAGCGCTTCGCCCTCGAGATGATGATTGATGAGGGCGCCCACCGCGCCCAGCTTGGCGCACGCGCCCTGCGCCATCAGGAAATCCGGTGAGTTCTCCATCATGATGTTGACCGCGGCGCCCTTCTGGACGCCGCGGCGGCGGAGGAGATTGGCGTAGCGATTGACTCCCTCGTTGTACGTCGCGAAGGAGACCGCCTCCGACTCGAAGCGCAGCGCCGTTCGGTCGGGAATCTGCTCGGCGTGGTCTCGGCACACGAGTCCCAAGGTGCGCAGGGCATCCGGGTCGTTGCTGAGCGCCTCGCGGATGGCGAGAAGCCGTGGCCGTTCGCTGCGGTCTTCGATCCAGGTGAAGAGCCGGCTAAGCAGGTCCATGGCGCACCCGTTGGAGAGATCAGTCCTTAGAGCTCTTCATGGCTGCCATTACATCGTCCGCAGCGCTTTCGGGAATTATGAAGCCAGCGGGGTCTCGAATCTTCTCGATGTGTGCAGCCACGTCGTCCGCGCTGATGCTCTCCGCGTCGTAATCGCTCCAACCCTCGCAGAGCCCCACGAAGACTCGGGCATAGCGCCCGGCGCCCACCGAAAAGATCTCGTGGGTGAGTTCGCATTGCTCTGACGTCAGGTAGCAGACCAGCGCTGTGACGTACTCGGGGTCGAGTTTCAGGCCGAGGTCATCCATGATGCCTTCGGTCATTCGCGTCTGAGCGATGGGAGCAATGACGTTGCTCGTAATCTTCGCTTTCATTCCCTCCTGAGAAAGAACGTTCGACAACCCCACCAAGCCCATCTTGGCCGCCGCGTAGTTGGCTTGGCCGAAGCTGCCGAATACGCCTGCGGCGGAGGCGGTGAAGATGATGCGACCGTACAACTGCTTCTTCATGGCACGGAAAGCCGGCTGTGAAACGAAGAACGCCCCGCGGAGATGGACGTCGAGTACACCGTCCATCTCTTCCTGGCTCATCTTGGCGAAGGTGCGGTCGCGCAGGATACCGGCATTGTTGACCAGGATGTCCACGCGGCCGAAGTTGTCGAGTGCCGTCTGTACGATGTTTTCTCCGCCCTCGCGAGTGGAGACGGAGTCATAGTTGGCGACGGCCGTCCCGCCGGTTTCCTCGATTTCCTTCACGACTGCGTCTGCAGCTGCCGAACCAGAGCCCGAGCCGTCCACGGCACCGCCGAGGTCATTGATCACGACTTGAGCGCCGCGCCTGGCGAACTCGAGCGCATGGGATTTTCCCAATCCGCTGCCTGCACCGGTGACGATCGCCACGCGCTCGTTGAAATTGATTGCACTCATGCTCACTATTCCTCCCGATTTTCTGCGAGTTGTTTGCCTTATGCTTAGGTGAATACGGCTTCGGCCACCGGGGCCCGTGCCGATGTCTAGTCTTTGGGAAGTCCGAGCAGTCGCTCGGCGATGATGTTCTTCTGGATGTTCGGTGTGCCGCCACCGATCACCGTCGTGGGCCAGCCCAAGGCACCGACTTGCCACCTGCCGCCATCCGAAGACGCCTCCGTGTCTCCGATGTAGGGACTGGCACCGCCGAGAAGTTCCAGCCCCATTTCTGCCATGGCGACGAGCAGATTGCAATTGTGCAACTTGTTGATCGAGGCGTCGCTTTGGGTGAATTCGCCACGTACCTGGCGCGTCAGGGTTCGCAGCCCGTTGAGACGAGCGGCTTCGATTCTTGCGGCGAAACGGGAAAATTTCCGCCGCAGTTCAGCATCTTGGAGGGCGGGATCGCCCGCGATTTCGCTCCTGCCCGCCAGCTCGATCAGTCGCTCCAGCGCTTTGTGGTGGCGGTTGACCTCGGCGATGCCAGAGCGCTCGTTCTGGAGTGCAGAGCAGATGATCTGCCAGCCCTCCCCCTCCTTGCCTACGCGGTTTTCCACCGGTACGCGAACGTCCTTGAAGAACACCTCGTTGTAGAGATCGGCGAAGTGATCTCCGGCAAAACTCTTGATCGGGCGCACTTCGATGCCCGGAGAGTCCAGGGGAATCAGCAAGCAGCTGATGCCACCGAACTTCTCGCATTCGAAGTCGGTGCGCACCATGCAGTAGATATCGGTGCCGATGTGGGCGAGCGAAGTCCAGGTCTTCTGCCCATTGACGATGTATTCGTCGCCAGCGCGCACGGCCTCGCATTGAAGACCCGCCAGATCGCTGCCGAAGTCGGGTTCCGAGTAGCCCGTGCACCATGCGGACTTTCCGTCGAGGATATCCGGGAGGTATCTCTGCTTCTGCTCACTGGTGCCGAATTGAATGATGGCGGGACCGACCCAGCCCAGACCCGTGTAATCCTTGCCGATCATCGGGGCGTTGGCTCTGAGCATCTCCTCTTTGAGGATGAACTGCTGCATCAGGGTTCCGCCGCCACCGCCGCACTCGCGGGGCCATGAGAAGCCGACATAGCGCTTCGCACGCACGGCTTCCCACCACTCGACCATTTCTTTCGGGCCTCGCCTGTCGCGAGGCGGACTGTATTCGTCGAGAAAGGCGCGTACCTCCTGGCGGAATTCCTCTTCTGCGGGAGTCAGGTCGAAATGTGCTCCCCCCTGCAGCAGGGGGAGGTGCCGCAACTCGAATGCGCGCTCGTAGTGGGCAGTGGCGTCGCCAAACGTCGGGCGCGCCCACTTCGAGCGCATGAAATAGAGGTGGATGTCGTATTCCACCGTGAAACCTGTGGCACCGTGGAGCTGGATTCCATCGATCCCCATGCGCACGAAAGTATCGACGGCGTATGCCTTCGCGAGAGACGTGGACCGCGACACTTCATCGAAGCGGTTGTCGATCGCCCACGCCCCGTAGTAAAGCAACGATCTGAAGGACTCGAGATCTACGTAGATCTCCGCAAGTGGATGCTTCACTGCCTGGAAACGCCCGATCGGATGACCGAATTGAATCCGATCCTTCGCGTACTGAACCGTGAGCTGCAGAGCGGCGTCGACGGCACCGGACATCTCAGCTGTGACCGCGATGGCGCCCTGGTCGATCAGGCGTTCGATCTGAGGCTCCACCTTGCCGGGAATTCCGAGCAGCTGTTCCGGGTCCACGCGAACGCCATTGAGGCTCAGATTGCCCATGCGTTTGGTCGCATCGATCACGGGATAGGCCTTGGCCTCGACACCGGCGCTCGATGCTTCGAGCACGGCGAGCCCCAATGCGTCGGGTGCGTCTCCATAACGAAACGACACCACGAAGAAATCTGCAGCCTCGGGGTCTGCGACGCAGCGCTTCTCTCCGTTGAGGATGAAGCCATCGCCATCGCGTTCGCCCCGCAGAAGCGTATCTCTGGCCCGCAGCCCATCCCTCTCCTCGAAGAGCGCCAGCGTGCCCTTGCGGGAGCCATCGGCGAGGGGCGGGAGCCAGCGCCGCTTCTGCACGGTATCGCCCAACTCTAGAATTGCCGTGGCAGCCAGGGTGTTGGCGATCAGTGGAGAAGGAAAGAGGCTGCGCCCCGTTTCCTCGAGGATGACGACCAGGTCGAGCCAGGTCAGTCCAGACCCGCCGTAGGTTTCGGGGAGCGTGGTTCCCAGCCAGCCGAGTCGGGCCATCTCGGCCCAGAGTTCTTCCGAGAAGCCCAAGTTGGTTTCTTGCAGGCGGCGCACCTCTCGGAGCGGGCAACGCTCGTCGAGGAAACGGCGCACCTCACGCCGGAGAGCTTCCTGCTCCTCGCTGAACCCGAAGTTCATGAAACCGCCTTTCTTCTCACCCTAGCGGTCGTGGAGTCGTGTGTGGGCCGCGCTTCTGGAGTTCCGCCCGGAACCCCAGAGCAAGCGACGTGGCTGAGTCTCGGGTGTATGAGAATCCGGAACTCGTGACGAGGGGATTCTTCCCGGACCCGGGGATGCTCTCACAAATCTCGCGATTTGTCAGATATTCTCTCACCCCTGTTCGAATCGAATGCCGCCCGGGTGTGCCGCTCTCGCCGGGAAGTGTGTTTCGCTCGGCGAAGCATCGGCGGCATTATGATCCAAATCGAGGAGCAGTACGCGAGATGCCCATTCACTACGCACGAAACGACGAGCACACGGTTCTCATCACCATCGATCGGCCCGAGGCAAAAAACTCCCTGGATATGTATCACTTCCGCGATCTGGCGGCAGCCTGGCGCCGGTTCGGAGAGGATGCCGACGCTTGGACGGCTATCGTCACTGGCGTCGGGCAGAATTTCATGTCCGGCGCCGACCTGAAGACCTACATCCCCCAGATCACCGCGTTGCAGAAGCAGATCGCGGCGGGGGAAGTCAGCGAGATCGACGGGTGCAAGCTCAGCGACGGCACGTACGCCGTGCTGCGCAACGTAAAGCTCTACAAGCCGGTGATCGCAGCCGTGAACGGCCCCTGTGTCGCGGGCGGTATGGAGATGCTCGGCGGGGTCGATATCCGCATAGCCACCCCGAATGCGAGCTTTGGCGTGATGGAGCCCAAACGGGGCCTATTTGCCGGTGGAGGAACCACCGTGCGACTGCCTCGCCAACTGGCCTTCCCCGCCGCCATGGAGTTCCTCCTCACCGCCGAGCGATTTTCCTCCGAGCGCGCGCTGGAGGTCGGCCTGGTAAATGAAATCGTCGGGGAGGCCGAGTTGCTCGACAGAGCCTTCGATTGGGCGCGGCGCATCAATGCCAACGCTCCGCTGGCCGTTCAGGCCACCAAGGAGAGTGTTCTCCGGGGCCTCGGGCTCCCGTTGAAGGATGCCTACAAGGTCGAGTCTGGGCTCGCTCAGCAGATCTTCCAGAGCGAGGACGCCAAAGAGGGCCCGAGAGCATTTGCCGAGAAACGCGAGCCGCGGTGGCAGGGAAAATGATCGAGCCGCGCTCTCCCTGTGTCATCGGCGTGGCCCAGCGCACGGTTCGTCCAGAGGAGGGCGACGCCCCTGAACCCCTGGATCTCTGGGAGGAGGTGTGCCGCAGCGCCGCGGTCGACAGCGGGGGAGGGGATGTCCTCGCCGCCGTCGACAGTCTCCAGGTCGTCTACAGCTTGAGCTGGCAATACGATGACCCGCCGGCTCGACTGGCAGCGAGGCTGGGGCTCCGCGACGGTGCCCGCCACTACACGGGGCTCAGCGGGACCGCTCCGCAGAAGCGGCTCGAGAGCGCCGCGGCGGAGATCCTGGCGGGCCGCAGCGATGTCGCCGTCGCGGTGGGAGCCGAATCTCTGGCGACCAAGAGGCGCCTCAAGAAGTCGGGTGCGAAACCGGCGTGGAGCTTCCGGCCGGAAGAGAAGCCCGCCCTGCCCTTCGACGATCCCTTTCATCCCGCCGAGATCGCACATCAGGTCTTTCAGGCCTACCTGACCTTTGCGGTTTTCGACATCGCGCGGCGCGCCCACCTGGGTCTGTCGCCCGACGAGCATCGACGGCGCCTGGGCGCGCGCCTCGCCCCGATGAGCCACATCGCCGCCGCCAATCCCTACGCCTGGCTGCGCAACGAGCGCACCGCGGAGGAGCTCGTCGAGGTTACTTCCCGCAACCGAATGGTTGCCTACCCCTATCCCAAGCACACGGTTTCGATCCTGGATGTGGATATGGCCGCCGCAGTGATCCTTGCCAGTCACGAAAAGGCCGATGCCCTCGGCGTTGCCCGCGATCGCCGCGTCTATCTTCGGGGTTGGTGCCATGCCAAGGATCCCGTCTACGTGGCCGAACGGGACGAGCTGTGGCGCTCTGTCGCGATGGAAGAGGCCAGCGGTGCGGCGCTCGCCGGTGTCGGCGTGGGGATCGACGACATGGCCCACCTGGATCTCTATAGCTGTTTCGGGAGTTCCATCGAGTTCGCGGCGGACGCCCTGGGCCTGGCGGTCGAAGATTCGAGGCCGCTCAGTGTCACCGGCGGGCTCCCCTTCCACGGGGGTCCGGGGAACAACTACACGACCCACGCCGTGGCAACCCTGGTGCAGAAGCTGCGCGAAGATGCATCGGCCCTGGGAATGGTGAGTGGCGTTGGGATGCACATGACCCACCACGCCTTTGCGATCTACTCCGCAGAGCCGGGTCGCGTGGTGCCGCCGGATGCAGCGGCGGTCCAGGCCCGTGTGGAAGCGTCACCGAATCGCAAAATTCGAAACACCGCTGTGGGTGCCGCCCGCGTGGCTGCCTACAGCGTGGTGCACAGCCGCGAAGGACCGGTGTGGGGCCTGGCAGTCTGTGACATGCCCGCGGGCGACCGCTGCTACGCCAGGGTAGACGATCCCCGGTTGATGCAGGCGATGGAAGAGATCGAGTGGGTGGGTCGAGAGGTGAGGCTGGTCGATGCCGGCAGCGGTGTCAATCGGATCGAAGCTTGAACCGGCGCGCGACACCGCTGGGCCTACACGCCGCGCGGTGTCCACGACGCCCGCTGGAAGCAGGTGATCAGTCCGCCTTTTTTCGACGGGGAATCGCAGCCGAGACCGCGGTCTTCTCCGACCGGGCGGCGACCAGCCGCTCGAACTTCGCGGCATCGACGACGAAGAAGAGGCCAATTCCCTCGGCGACCACCACGTCTCCGTGATAGACCTCGCCGGTGGTCTGGACCTTTCGGCCGTCGGTGGACACCAGACGGGCTTCGATGCGGAGCGCGGTCGATACCGGTGTATGCCGTCGGTAGCGGGTGGTGAGTTCGGCGGTCATGCACGTCGTGCCGCTGAAGGCGCTTGCCATTCCGAGTGCTTCGTCGAGCACGGCTGCGACGAAGCCGCCATGGACGCACCCCGGCACACCTTCGAAGGCCGTGCCAAACGTGACTTCTCCCACGACGATCTCCGCATCCGGGTCGACGCCCAGAGTGGCCGGAGGTGCCACCGGGTTTGCCCTTCCCGCGACGGGACTTCGGTCGTGGAAGTCCGCCATGCCGGGGACCCTTGCGGGCTCGGTCGCCACAGAGGGCGCCTTGGACTCGCTCGCGGCCGTGAGAACCTCGCGCTGTTTCCGGAGCTCTCCCGCGATCTCGCGCATCTCTTGTGAGGTAGCGTGACTGCTGCCGATTGCGTGTAAGAGCCCGCGCAGCTGGTCGGCCAATTCCCGCCGGGCCAGGGATTTCTCGCTGGGCTCTTCCACGCCTCTCTGGTGCGCCCGGAAGCGCTTCATCAGGTCGTATTTTTGACTCATGGCTATTCGTCGAGTTTGGGTGTTTCAATCAGTTCCATGCAGGTTCCGTCTGGATCCGGGAAGAATAGAGCCCAGACCCCTTCGATTGGAATCTCCGGCCCCATGTCGAGAAATACCGGTGGGCCGCAATCGACCCCGAGGCTACCGAGTTCATCGAAGCAGGCGTGAATGTCCTCGACCATGAAAGCCATGCGGTAGAGACCGAGTTGATTGGCCCGAGCGGTGGGCTTTCCCACCGGAGCGGGTGTTTTCCATTCGAGCAAGTCGATTGCGAAGGTGTCGTGCTCTGACGGCCACAGGAAGCGGGCGTCCCACTCGACCTGGCCGTCCATTCCGAAAGCGCTGCCCGAAACCGGACCCGGGTGCGAGCCGCCGCGAACTTGCAGGCCGAGTACCCCTTCGTACCAATCGAGCGAGCGCGAAAGATCCGAACAGTTCACGTTGACGTGGATCAGTTGCGCCTGCGAAACGCTCTCCTCTTGAACGAATTCGATCGCCGTTCCGTCTGGATCCCGACACACGAAAACGCGCACGATCAATCCGCTGTCTGGATCGACGGGTACCTCCACAGGCGGGCTCTCACACGCGACCCCGCTGGATACGGCCCGTTGGTAGACGGCATCGATGTTCGGAACCAGCAGGCAGACGCGGAAAAACCCCAGATGGTTCGGCTCGGTGTGAGGGCGGCCGCAAGGCCCCGGTTGCTTCCATTCGAGCAGGTCGATGCCGGGGCCGGAAAATCCCCGTGCGTCTTGCAAGATGTGCGCGTCCCACTGCACCTGTCCCTTCATCCCGAATCCCGCACCGTCCTGGGGAACCGGGTTGGTGTGACTTCCAGTCTGGAGACCCACGATGTCTCGATAGAAGATGAGCGATCGCTCGAGATCAGAGCAGTTGATATTCACGTGCATCACATTCTGAATTGATATGGCCATGGAGTCCTCTAGTGCCGGCAAACTACTCGACGTAACCGAGCCTGCGCAGGTCTTCGAAGGTTTCCGCATCGGGGCCGGTTGTGGCTGGCGCACTGGGCCTGCGCAATCCGGCTTCGTATGCGTCGGCGGCGATTCGGAGCTTCCGGGCTTCCTCGGGCTGGGCGGCGAGCAGGTTGCGCGTCTCACCGGGGTCGGTCTCCAGGTCGAAGAGCTGGTCGCCGTCGGCGTGAAAGCGCGGGTGATACGGAACGAATTTGAGGGGCGGGTGGATCGCAACCCGCCGCGGCGGCTCGCGATCCAGGAAGTCGACTTCGAGCACGAGCGGGAAGAGATCGCGCTCGGATTCGAGTTCCTCGGTCTGGGCCAACGCTCCCGATAGGTTGTGCCCGCGCAATGACACGTCGGGTTCGAGTCCGACGAGGGCGAGCAGGGTGGGTACCAGGTCGAGGTGCCACACGGGGGCTTCTATCTCGACGGGGCCGCGGTCGGCGAAAAGGCGCGGCCACGAGATGATCCACGGCACCCGCAGCACCTCCTCGTACGGGGAGTACCCATGCCACGGTTGGCCGTGCTCGTAGAACGCTTCGCCGTGGTCGGAAGTCACGACGAGGAGTGTGTCCTCCCACAGGCCGAGCGCTTCGAGCCGTTCGCGCAGGCGCCCGATCGCCGTGTCGATGCTCCGCACGCGCGCCGCATATCCCGCGCGCATTGCGGCGACTCCCAGCGCGAAGTATGGGCTCTCGGCGACGGCTTCGACCGGGCGTCGTGCCACCACGTCGACGCGGTGGCGGTCGCGATCGGCGAGTGGGTTGTAGAGTTGGAAGAGTTGGCGGTGGACCGGAGGCAGCTGGGCGGGGTCATCGTCCGGGTACTCGTCCGCCAGGGCTCGCACCGCTGGCGCGGCGGGCAGCCCCAGTTCGGGGTGCTCGCGGCGCAGCGTGTCCCAGCCTCCGTAGGGGTCGTGCGCGGCGTAGGTGTGAACGAAGAGAAAGAAGCGCTCGTCTGCGTGCGTTTCGATCCAGTCGAGCACGAGGTCGAAGGTCTTCTGGATCATGCCGCGGCGCGGCAATAGCTGGTAGAGCTCGAAGCCGCGGCCGAAGCCGTAGCCCTCGCGCAGGTAGCCGCCCTCGTGGAAGCCGGCCGTCGCAAAACCCGCGGTGCGCAGCCGTTCGGCCAGCGTCGGCGTATCGGTGTCGAGGCTGGGGTGCTCTGCGTCGAGTGGGTGCTCGGCGGCGTCGTGTCCGGTCAGCATGGCAGCATGGGACGGCAGCGTGTAGGAGGCGGCCGCCCAGGCCTGGGAGAAGTGCGCACCCTCTGCAGCCAGAGCCGTCAGGTTCGGAAGCTCTTCGGGAGACGGGTTCGCCAGCGCGTCTGCGCGCACCGTGTCGAGGCTCACCAGGACGATGCGCTGGGGGTTCGGCAGCGGCTCGGGCTCCGGGGTGCAAGCCGCAAGGCCCGCGAGGAGCAGGAGCACGGTCCGCTTGCGATGGCGCGCGCTCACTCGAGCAGTGCGAGCACCCGGTCGACGCCCTCGAAGAGGTCCTGCTCCGGGATGTTGAGTGCCGGGAAGAATCGCACCGCGCGACCGGCGGTGACGTTGACGACTACGCCGGCGTCGAGTGCCCGGGCCGGCACGCCGGCCGCCAGCTCGGCATCTTTCAGGACGAGCCCGAGCAGTAGCCCGCGCCCGCGCACCGTCTCGGCGAGGTCCGGTCGCCGCACCGCAAACTCCTCGAGCCGCACCCGCAGCTTCGCCCCGAGTGCGGCAGCCCGCTCGTGGAGCTTTTCCTCCGCGACGACACGCAGCACGGCGTTCGCAGCCGCACACGCGAGCGGGTTGCCGCCGTAGGTGGTTCCGTGGTCGCCGATCTGCACGGTTTCTGCGACGGCCTCGGTGCACAGGAAGGCCGCCACCGGAAAGCCACCGCCCAGGCCCTTGCCGAGCGTGACGATGTCCGGGGTGACGTCTTCGTGCTGGTAGCCGAGCAGCGTTCCGAGCCGGCCGATGCCCGTCTGCACCTCGTCGAAGACGAGCAGTGAGCCCTTCGCGTCGCATATTTCGCGCAACCCGGCGAGGTAGCCGTCACGGGGGACGTTCACGCCGCCCTCGCCCTGCAGCGGCTCGACGACGAAGGCCGCGGTGTCGGTGTCTACCGCTGCGCGCGCGGCGTCGAGGTCGTCGAAGGGGACGACGGAGCCCTCCGGCAGGAGACCGGCATAGGGTTCGCGGTGCTTTGTCTGGCCGATGATGCGCAATGCGCCGATCGAGCGGCCGTGGAACGAGTTCTCGGTGGAGACGAACTTCGCACGCCCAGTCGCCCGGTGGGCGAGCTTCAGCGCACCGTCCATCGCCTCGGTGCCCGTGCTCACGACGAATGCGTGGGGCAGCGCGTCGCCGGAGAGGGCCGAGAGCCGCTCGAGCAACTCGAGCTGGGGCAGCGTGTAGAAGACGTTGGTCGTCTGCATCAGCCGGCCCGCCTGGAAGGCGATGGCCTCGACCAGCGCTGGATGAGAGTGGCCCAGGGAGCACACCGCCCAGCCCGCCATCAGGTCGATGTACTCGCGCCCCTCGGTGTCGCGCAGGCGGGCACCCCGGCCCTCGACGATCACTGCCGGGTGTCGTTTCACCACGGGCAGAAAATGCTTCGCCTCGGTTGCCCGGGCGTCCTCGAGCTTCATGGGGATCTCCTTCAGCCGGCCGAGGCAGGTGCACCACTCTAGCGCGGAGGGCTACCCTGGCGTCGGAGGCGCCCCGTGTCCGACGTGATCCTGCTCGAGGGAATCCAGGTGCCCGCCGCCTTGGGCGTGACCGCTGCCGAGCGCCGGGCCCGCCGGCCGGTGCTCCTCGACATCGAGGTCGAGCGGGACCTCGCGCGCGCCGGCCGGACCGACCGCATCGGCGACACGCTTCACTACAAGCGGATCTTCGAGGTGATCGAGGACGTGGCATCGAATCAGCAGCACAAGCTCGTGGAGGCACTCGGCGACCGGATCGCACGCGCGGTGCTCGGCAAGTTCGACGCCGATGCGGTCAGCGTGACGGTTCGCAAGTCCACCCCGATCGCGGGGGTTCTCCAGTACGCGGGGGTCCGCGTCCGCCGTACTCGCGAGGACCTGGCCTGAGCTAGCCTCGCTCTTTCGCTCGGGAGCACCCGTGTCTGACTTTGAGTCCGCCGCCGAGGCCGTGAGCCTCGCGAGCGCCGATCTGGCGCAGATGTCGGCGAACGAGCGCCTCAAGGCCGCGAGCCAGGGGCTCTACTACGTCTCGGCGAAGGGCGAGGTGCATACCTTCCTCGATGAGATCGAGGCCCTCGACCGCGGCGAGCCCACCATCGGGAACGTGGCGAAGGAGCTTTCGAAGTTCTTCGGGATCTACAAGCAGCAGGAGCGCGGCGAGCGCGGCCGCAAGACCGACGACTATTTCTTCATGGTGCGGATTCGAAACCCCGGTGGCGGGGGCTTGAACCGCGAGCAGTGGGCGGCTGTCGACGATGCCAGCGACGCGTTTGCGGACGGTACGATCCGGATCACATCGCGTCAGAGCATTCAGTACCACCATGTCTACGGCCCCAAGCTCGCGCCGCTGGTGCGCTGCTTGAACCGGGGCTACCGCGACCGCGCCACACTCGGCGCCTGCGGCGACGTGAACCGCAACGTCATGTGTTCGCCCGTAGACGGGCTAGAGCCCGAGCACGCGACGGGTGGGCGAGAGCTGGCCGAGGCGATCGCCGAAGAACTCGCCCCGCAGAGCTCCGCTTACTTCCAGGTCTTCTTGTCCGACGAGGAGGGCCGCAATGCCGGGCCGGTGAATGCCACCGAACCGCTCTACGGAGAACAGTACCTGCCGCGGAAATTCAAGGTCGGCATCGCGCACCCGGCGGACAACTCTGCGGATGTTCTGACGCAGGACGTGGGCCTCGTACCCGTCGGGAGTGACGGTGCCGTGTGGGATCTCCACAGCGGTGGAGGACTCGGCCTCACCCACAACAACCCGAAGACAGCGGCGCTATTCGGCCTCTATCTGGGCCGGGTGAGTCGTGCGCAGGTGGTCGAGGCGGTTCGCGCGATCTGCGTGCTCCAGAAGGAAAATGGAGACCGCAAGAACCGAAAACTCGCCCGCTGGAAGTACACGATCCGGAGGCTTGGCCCGAACCACGTGAAGGCCGAACTGCGCGATCGTTTCGGCATCGCGCTCGAAGACGCCGAGCCGGTTGCGCTTCCGCCGGTGCAGTTCCACCTGGGCTGGCACGAACAGCGGGACGGGCGTTACTGGTACGGCATCTCGGTGGAAAACGGCCGTATGGGTCCGGTTTTGCGCCGGGCCGTGCGCCGGGCCGTCGATGAGCTGGACCTTTCGGTGCGCCTCACGTCCCAGCAGGACCTGTTGCTCTGCGATGTCCGGGATCGCAAGGCTTTGGAGCGCATCCTCGAAGAGGGGCGTGTCAAGCCGCCCGAGACGATCTCCCGGGTGCGGCGCAACGCCATGGCGTGCCCCGCCAAGCCGACCTGTGGTCTCGCCATGACCGATGCCGAGAACGTGCTGCCCCGATACATCGATGCGATCGACGCAGCGGGCCTCGGCGACGTGGATGTCGTGATCCGAATGACCGGTTGCCCGAACAACTGCGTCCGGCCGCCGAGCGCCGAGATCGGTATATACGGCTATGGAAAGAACGACCACGTGATCCTGGTCGGTGGCTCGCGGGAGGGGTCGCGCCTGGCGCAGGTGCTCTATCCGCGGGTTCCCGAGGAGCAGATGGTCGAGGCGCTAGTCGGCCTTCTGCGCGCCGTGAAGGAGCGAAATCCCGAAGGCCTTCCCGCTGGTGAGTTCCTCCACCGCACCGAGCCAGAAGCGCTGCGCGGTTGGGTCGGAATCGAGTCTGTCTGAGCGCCGTGGTATGCTGCGCGGCGTGCCGCACCCGAAGGGGTGATCCTCCCAGTGAGCAAGACCTTCCCCCACTCCACCCCGACGCGCATCGAGGCCGAACGCCTGCTGGCCGAGGCTCTCGATACCGGCCGGCTCTCGCGCTTTGCCGGCGAGAAGCTCGGAGCCGGCCTCGCGGATGAGTGCGTGCGCGAGCCAGTGCTCGAGGCGGCGTTCGAAAGCAAGTGCCGGGGCAAGGGCGACCGGGTCAGCGTTTCGAAGAACGTCTTCATTCCACTCACGAATCTCTGCCGCGACCGCTGCGGTTATTGCACCTTCGCGAAGCTGCCGGGCGATCCGGCAGCCAAGACCTGGAACCTGGAAGAGGTCGCGGATGCGGCGCACGGCGCCCGGCGCGCGGGCTGCATCGAGGCGCTCTTCTGCCTGGGCGACAAGCCGGAGAAGGCCTATCGCGCGCACCGCGACTGGCTCGCGGCCAGAGGCCATGCGAGCACGGCCGAATACCTGGTGGAAGGCTGCCGAGTTGCTTTCGAGCTCGGCATGCTGCCGCACACGAACGCGGGGATCCTTTCCCCCGAACAGATGACGGCGCTGCGGCCCTGGAATGCGTCGATGGGGCTCATGCTCGAGACGACGAGCGCGCGCCTGCGCGGCAAGGGGCACGCCCACCACGTGGCGCCGGACAAAGACCCCGAGGTCCGCCTGCGCATGCACCGCGAGGCCGGCGAGCTCCGCATCCCGTTTACGAGCGGGCTGCTGCTCGGCATCGGTGAGAACGTCTCAGAGCGCGTCGACACGCTGCTCGCAATCCGCGACGCGGCAGACGCCTACGGTCATATTCAGGAGGTGATCGTCCAGCCGTTCCACGCGAAGCCCACGACGCCGATGCGCGGCGTGCAGTCTTTGACCGACGCGTTGATCTCCGGCTGGGTGGCGCTCGCGCGGCTTGCGATGGGTCCGGAGGCCAACGTGCAGGCGCCTCCGAACCTGGCACCCGAAGCTCTCGAGCTGCTGCTGCGCTCGGGGCTCAACGACTGGGGCGGCGTGTCCCCGGTGACGGTCGACTTCATCAACCCCGAGGCGCCCTGGCCGGAGCTGGCCGAGCTGCGCCGCCGAACCGAAGCAGCCGGTCAGAGGCTCGTCGAGCGGCTGCCCGTCTACCCCCAGGATTTGCTGCACCGCAAGGATCTTTTCGACCCGCAGGTGCACGCAGCGGCGCTTCGCCTCGCCGATGGCGAGGGCTGGGCACGGTCCGGCGTGCAGGTGGAGGCTGCGTGAGTCTCGAACGGTTGTTTTCGGACCTGCGGCCCGAGGTCGGGCACTGCCTGGATCGTGCGCTCTCGGGCGCCGAGCTCGGTGTCGACGATGCAGAGCGGTTGCTCCAGCTCGAAGGGGCCGAACTCCTGGCCCTGCAGCGCGCCGCCGATGTCGCCCGCCTCGAAGACAAGGGAGACGACGTCACGTTCGTCGTCTGCCGGAACATCAACTTCACCAACGTCTGCTATGTGGGTTGCAGCTTCTGCGGCTTCTCACGCCACAAGACCGAGGCGGATGTCTTCGACCACCCGATGGAGGTACTGCTCGCAAAGTGCCGCGACGCCGTGGCGCGCGGTGCGACCGAGGTCTGCATCCAGGGCGGAATCCACCCGAATAAGGATCACACGCACTACCGCGAGATCCTCGAATCGATCAAAGCGGCTCATCCGGAGCTCCACATCCACGCCTTCTCGCCCGAGGAGATCGACTTCGGCCACCGCAAGAGCGGGATGGAGCTCTCGGACTACTTGCGCTGGCTGGTGGATGCCGGGCTCGGCACGATGCCCGGAACGGCGGCCGAGATCCTCGACGACGCCGTGCGCAACGAAATTTCTCCGCGCAAGCTGAAGCGAGACCGCTGGGTCGAGATCGTGAAGGCAGCGCATGGCATTGGCCTGCGCTCGACCTCGACACTCATGTACGGACACATCGAAAGCCCGCGCCACGTGGCCCATCACCTGGGTCTGCTGCGGGAAATCCAGCAGGAGACGGGCGGCTTCACGGAATTCGTTCCGCTGGGTTTCATTCACGAGAAGAACGTGCTCTTCAACCACCTGGGGGCACGCCCCGGCAGTTCGGCGCCCGAAGACCTGCGATTGGTCGCCGTGGCGCGGCTCTTCCTGCGCCCCTGGATCACGAACGTTCAGGCGTCGTGGGTAAAGATGGGGCCGAAGCTCGCGCAGGTGGCGCTCATGAGTGGCGCCAACGATTTCGGCGGCACCTTGATGGAGGAGTCCATCAGTCGTGAGTCGGGATCGGACCACGGCGAGAACCTGCCCGCCGAAGACATGCGGCGGCTCATTCGCGAAATCGGCCGCACGCCCGTCGAACGCAGCACCACCTACCGCGTGCTGCGCCGTTTCGACGATCCGGCCGAGGACCCGCCGTCGCTCGAGCCCCGGGTCGAGCCGGAACTCTCGGGTCCGACGCGTTCGAGGCTCGCACAGGGGCGAGCCGCACGGTAAGGCACCGCCGTGCGGCGCATCCTGATCGGCTCGGCAGCCGCGGTGACCCCGCTGGGTCTCCTCTCTGCCGTGCTGCTCCGCCAGCCGGCGGTGCAGGACCGCTTGGTGGCAAGGGTCTTCGCCGGCCTCTGCGCCGGGCCGCTAGCATGTCCCCTTGCTCGTCAAGATCTGCGGCATCCAGTCGGAGGGTGAAGCGCGCCGGGCCCTGGCCGCCGGAGCGAACGCCATCGGTCTGGTCGCAGAAATGCCGACTGCCACCGGGGTGGTCGCGGATTCCCGGATCCGGGAGATCGTCGCGACGCTCGCGCCGGAGGTGCGCAGCTTCCTGCTCACGAGCCGCACCGACCCCGAAGCCATCGTCGAGCACCAGCGGGCTACGGGCGCCAGCACCCTGCAGCTCGTCGACCGGGTCTCGGCGCAGTCGCGGGCGGCGGTCCGGCGCGATCTTCCGCAGGTTTTGCTCGTGCAGGTCGTCCACGTCGTCGATCGGAACTCGGTCGAAGAGGCCCGCCGCGCCGAAGCAGGCGCGGACGCGCTGCTGCTCGACTCCGGTGCTCCGGATGCCCCGCAGCGCACGCTCGGCGGCACGGGTTCGACGCACGATTGGAGTCTCAGCCGGGAGATCGTGCGGGGCGCCGCCTGCCCGGTCTGGCTCGCGGGAGGTCTGCGCCCCGACAACGTGGCCGAGGCCATCCGACAGGTGCGTCCCTCGGGCGTCGACGTCTGCTCGGGACTCCGCCCCAGAGGCGAACTGGACGAGGGGCTGCTCGCATCATTCGTGGCTGCCGTCGCCGCAGAGGGGCCGTAGGCATGAAACGCGTGGCGAAGATTGCGGGGATCGTGCTCGGCGCACTGGTACTTCTCGCCGCTTTTCCCGCCTACCGGTTCTACGTCGAGATCCGCAAGGCCGTTAGCGAAGACCCCACGGTCTACGCCGAGGACATCGAGGATCTCGTCGCGCGGACGCGCGAAGGCCCGGTGTCCGAGGATGCGGTCGTCTTCATCGGGAGCTCGAGCATCCGGTTGTGGTCGACCCTCGAGGCCGACATGCAACCGCTGCCGGTGATTCAGCACGGCTTCGGTGGCGCGAAGCTCGCCGACGTCGAGTTCTACGCCGAACGCCTGGTAAACCCGTTCGATCCCCGGGCGGTCGTCGTTTTCGCCGGGACCAACGATCTCCAGCCCGGCGCGAGCAAGTCTCCGGAAGTTCTACTCGAAACGTACCGGCGTTTCGTCGAGCGCGTGCGCGCGGATCTTCCGGATGTCCCGATCTACTTCATCGGGATCACACCGTCTCCGATGCGCTGGGAGATCTGGGGTCAGGCCCAGGAGACGAACCGGCGGGTCCGCGAGTGGAGCGCCGGGGACCCGGCGCTCCACTACATCGAGACGGGCCCGGCTCTTCTCGGGGCGGATGGCGAGCCGGACCGGGACAACTACATATTCGACGGGCTCCACCTCAGTGCGAAGGGCTACGCGATCTGGACCGGGATCATCCAAACCCGCCTCCTGGAAGACCTGCGAGGCGGTCCTACATCTTGATGCCGGCATCGGAAACGACCGGCATGTTGGTCCAGCGCCCGGTTGCGTGAACCCGGTACCAGCCGGCGGCAGCCAGCGCGCCGCCGTCCATGTGGAGCGTCGTTCCCGTGACCCACGCCGAGAGGTCGCTGGCCAGGAAGACCGCGCAGCCCGCGGCGTCCGAAGGCTTGCCGAAGCGGCCCAGGGGAATCCAGTCTTTCGCGTGTTCGCGGTATTCCGGCGCCACCCAGGCGCTCGGTTTCACCTGCTCTGTCTCCGAAGTCTCGGGTGCGATGGCATTCACACGGATCCCCGCGGGTCCGAGTTCCAGGGCGAGGCTTTTCGTGAAACCGGTGATGCCGGCGTTGAAGGCCGAGTAGACGGCGCCGTTGGGGATGCCGCGAAAGGCCTCGATCGTGGAGATGTTGATGATGCTTCCGCCACGTTCGTTGCCGAGCATTATTGGAAGCGCCGCGTGGGTGACACGGAAGACGTGCTTCAGGTTGATCTCGTAGAGAGCCTGCCAGTCGTCCTCGCTCGTCTCGGCGAAGGGTTTCACCAGACCGAGGAAGTCGCCCACGTTGTTGACGAGGACGTCGATGCGGCCGTACGCGTCTCGCACCTGCTCCAGCATCGCAGCGACGTCCGGGGCGTTGCGCACGTCGATCCGGCAGACGAGGTGGTCATGTCCCCGGTTTTCGAACCAGGACTCAGCGTCGTCGGCGCGGTCGTTGTCGTGTTCGACAACGACGACCTTCGCGCCCAGCGATCCGAATGCTTCGGCAATGCCGCGCCCGAGTCCACCCCCAGCACCGGTGACGATGGCCACTTTTTCCTTCAGGGAGATCACGTCCTGTGTCACGTTGGACTCCTTTGCCGTTTCAACGGGTCGCAGGCGGCGAATTGTCGCACAACTCGCTCGTACGGATCCGGCGAGAAGACGCGGAAACAGCCCCCAGCGCGTCGGGCGACTCCGCTACGGAAATGCTCGAGACACGATCTCCCTCGAGTCGGTCGACTTCGCTCTCGACGAGATGCCGGGGTGCGAACTCCACGATGTATTTCGGGTCCAGCGCGAGGGTGTCCCGGCGGCCGTGGAGGAGCGCCTGCGTTGGGAGACACCAATCGCAGTGCCCGATCTCGAACTGCTCGACCCCAAGGTGGCGCTGCCCGCCGGACCGCGCTGCGCAGGCCCGGTGCAATCCGGGTGCGGCGGCAGGTCGGCAAAGGGGGCTGGGGAAGACGGGCAGGTGCCGGAGTGCAGCTAGCGGGGCCGGGGCTCGATTCCTCCGATCCGATCGGTAAGGCGGCTCAGCCGGTCCGTGACGACACCGAGTACCCGAATCGCGAGCGCAGGGTGCGCGACGAGCAGCGCCAGGAAATCGGGTTGTGGAATCTTCAGCAATTCGCTGGGCTCGAGGACCTTTACGGTCGCCGTGCGCGGCGCGTCCTGGAGGACGCCTATCTCTCCGAGGAGGTCGCCGGGTTCGATGCGGCCCATCGCGATGGTTCCCGATCGGGAGTGCTCCGTCTCCACTTCGAGCAGTCCACGCAGTACGATCAGGACGTGATTCGACGGGGTGCCGCGTTTCAACACGACATCATTCGAATCGAATTGCAGGGTTTCTGCTCCGTCGAGAATCCAGTCGAGGTCTGGGTCCACCAGCCCGGAGAAGACGCTGCTCGATTCGAATGTCTCGCGGAGCTTCCACAGTTCGTGTTCGGCCATCTGGTTCCAGTATTCCGCAGCGCCACACAGCGCGCTGTGAGCTACTTCACACCCCGTGCGTGGGCATGGCCGGACCCGCTGGAGCCAGGGATGACGGGCAGGCAAGCGCGGATGGCATCCGTCCGCCGGACCCCCGGTCCGTCCTGTCGCCCTAGCCCGCCCGGTCGCGCAGCTGGTCGAGGCGGGCGGAGAGTTCTTCGATCTGATAGCGCAGCGGTGCGCGCTCGAGGATGCGGCGTTCGACGCTCTTGACCGCGTTGCTGACCGCGGGATGGTCGCGGTCGAAGTGGCGCGCGATGGCGCAGAGGGGCTCATCCGTGTAGCGCCGGCAGAGGTACATGGCGAGTTGCCTCGGGAGCAGCACGTCTCGACGCCGCGAGCGCGCGGCCATGGCGGCGTGGCTCGTGCCGAAGAAGGCCGCCACTGCACCGATTACGACCTTGGGTTCGAGGGTGCGGACGGGAACGGGAGCGGGCGCGAGTTTGTGCAGGGCGCCACGCGTGAGAGAGAGGTCAATGCGCCGCTTGAGCAGCGAGGCGGTAGCGACCAGCTGGCTCAGCGCACCCTCGAGGTCGCGCACGCTGCCGCGCACCGAATCGACCAATAGGTCCAGGCAGTCGTCGGGGAGGCGCACCCCGCCCGCGGCCGCCTTTGCGCGCAGGATGCGTCGGCGCACGGCGGCGTCTGGAGACTCGATCTCGGCCACGAGCCCCGCGGTGATCTGGGAGCGCAAGCGCCCATCGAGCCCGTCGATGGCCCGGGGTAGGCGGTCGCCCGTCAAAACCACCCGCGCGCCGGCGTCTGCCAGGTGGACGAGCGTGTGGAAGAGTTCGAGCTGGGTCGCGCACTTCGAATTCAGAAACTGCACGTCTTCGAGCACGAGCAGCTCACACCGTTCGCGGTAGCGCCGCTTGAAGTTCGGCATCGTCTTGCCGCGAATCGCGGCCATGAAGTGGTTCGTGAACTGCTCCGCCGATTCGTAGATGATGCGTGTCGGCCGGGCCTGGTAGGCTTCGGCGACGACCGCGCGGGCGAGATGGGTCTTCCCGAGCCCCGGGTCTGATGACAGGTAGAGCGGATTCAGCCCGGGTTGCTGGTCGCGCGCCAGCGCCAGGCTGGCCTCGCGGGCCAACGCATTGCAGGACCCCACGACGAAGGAGTCGAAGGTGAATGGCAAGCTGGCCTGGGAGCCAGCGGGGTTGGCTCTTCGGGCTGGCTTCGGAGTCGGGGCCGCGGCTGCACGTTCTGCAGGGACCGGGGCCTGGGGCGGTTCGAGCGCGGCGGCAGGGAGTGCGAGGCCCAACTCGATTGCGTGGGCGCGTCCCGTCTCCGCCTCGACAGCGGTTTCGATTCGGCCCAGGAAGCGCTCGCGAACCCGCTCCCGGTGGAAGGGTGTCGGACACAGCAGCAGCAGGCGATCCTTCTCACCCTCGACGCCCAGGCAACGCACCCAGGCGTCTAGCGTAAAAGCGGGGATGTCCTGTCCGAGCCGGCGTAAGACACCGTCCCAGAACAGCGGTGAAGGGGACATGCCGTTCAACGATTCTCAGAAGTTTTAGAGGTTTCTGCGCCGATTCCCACCATCACGATTTCGACGCGCGCGCAGTACACCACTTCCTCAGTGGGGCTGCAACGCTGGATGCGGGCACTGCAGGAGCAGTAAATCATCTCTTGCGCTAGATGTAATTTTCTGCATTTGCCGTCGGAGAACCAGTGTTTGTCTGCGTAAAGGCGATTCGATTTCGCGTAGTTCGGCGCAGGCTTTGAGGCGACTTCATCGCGTTGGTCCGGCCGGGAGCGGAAGGGATGCCGGGGAGAGAGATCTTCAAAAATTGGATGATTTCGTTGAAATGCAGGTTTTTTTCAAGTTTTTCAGTGGAGGTAGAAAAGCTTGCCGGAGGTGATCAGTGGAGCGACCGGGAGCCCTCGGCGCCGAGCCCCGAGTCGGCCAGACGGAAGGCGAGCAGGCCCTCGAGGCGTTCGAAGCGCTCGGGCACGCTGGGAGCCTCGAGTAGACCCTGTTTCTCGGACGGTGCGAAGGACAGGGCGTTGCAGAGCGAGTTGACGAAGTTCGCATCGCCGGCTCCGGTGACCGGGTTCTCGGTGACGCGGCCCTCTCGCCTCGGTGCGGCACGGTCCACGAGTTCCTGCAGTTGCGCGATGATTCGCTCGCGCAATTCGGACACCCGCGGTCGGGCGTCCTCCGGGTACGGGTCGTCGAGCCACTCGACCTCGGCGGTTCGGTAGAGACGCTCGCCCAAAGGCGGGGCCTCGGACACGATGCGGAAGCGGGCGGTGCCGGCGATCACGATGTTGAAGCGGCCATCGGGCAACCGCTGAGCCTGCACGATTTTTCCAGCGCACCCAATCGGGTACACGGGCGGATTACCCTGCAGGTCGTCGACGTGCTCGGGTGGTACCAGCACCATGCCCATGGGGTGGCTGCCCGAGACGACGGCTTCGCCCAGCTGCCGATAGCGCGGCTCGAATAGGTGCAACGGCGCTTTTACCCCGGGAAAGAGCACTACGGTCGGGAGCGGGAAGATCGGAAGCTCCTGGCTGCCCATGGAGCCAGAATATCACGCACCGGCGGGTGCCCCCCCAGGGCGCCCTCTGTACCAATAGGTGGGCTTGCTTGGACGCTTGACGCCGCACCGGGATCCGGGAAGATTTCCTGCCGATGGAGGGCAGAGAGGCGCGCGCGCTGATGGCGCGGCTCCGGCGCGACGCCGGGCGCGTCGCGGGTGAGTTCGGCCTGCGCTACCGGGCAATTGAGGCCGAGCGCCCCGGGGTCAACGGCCATTATGGCCTGTGCACCTCGGACGCCGTCATCCGGATCCGGCTGCGGCACGCGACCACCGGGCAGGCCCTCAAGTACTCGAGCCTGGTCAGCACGCTCTGTCACGAGTTGGCGCACCTGCGCCATTTCAACCACGGGCCGCTGTTTCAGGCCTTCTATCTAAAGCTGCTCGACTGGGCGCGCACGGAGAGAATCTACGTGCCGGGGAGAATCAATGCGCCCGGGAGAATGCCGCGCGCAGCCGGACCCCGGCAACTCGAACTCTTCCGGGCGATCAGCCGCCGCCCTTGAGAGCGTCGAGTGCCTCGAGGCTATCGGGACCCTCTACCACTTTGCAGGAGATCTCGTCGCAGGCGATGGCCTTGTCGATGATCTCACGCAGGAGACCGCTTACGTTGATCTCGTCGTACTCGGCAAGGGCATCTTCAAGCGAGTTCTCAGACACGCTGAAGCCGACTGAAACTTTGATCGTGACGTCCATCGAGGGGCGTCCTTTTCGTCCTGGGGATGCCACCCGGGGGGTCAGGTGACAGGAGTTAGTCTCTAACTATACGAGATATAAAAAGAATCTCGTTGAGCGCGCGGTAGCATACACCACCCCTTCGGTCACGGCATGACTTTTTACACGATTCTCCGACGATTCCTCGTGTCGGGCGCAGAGGTCATTCCAGCGAGGGGTTGTCACCACAGGCGTCTTCTCTGGCATGAAGGAAGAGCAGCACGCTGGTTCCAATGCCCACTCCCCCGAAAATCCACAGCGATTGCCGGTGCAAGCTGGAAAACCGCTTGGCGGCCTCCAGGCCGCCGTCCGGGCCGAGTGCTGCGTCGCGAACGGCTTGGATTCCCGGAGTGATGAAGAACTCCGAGTAGAGGCAGAGCCCGGCGAGCGCCAGGGGCGTCAGCCAGAAGATGCGCCCGCGTCCGATGCCGGCGGCGAGAAATGCGAGCGCGACGCCCGCGAGGCTGCCGTAGATGTTGAGACCGGAAAGGATCGGTCCAACGACTTTCCCGGCCAGCCCCGTGTCTGGGAGCACGCGGAACGCAGTCGCCGAGACGCCGAAAGCGAAGAGGATCCAGGCCCCGAGCCAGCCTCCGAGCAGCGCCCACAGCGCGGTGCGGAGCCCTGTCTCCCGCCAGGGCGTCGGCCGCATCAGGTGGCTCCCGGCACGAGACGCTCGCCCGCGAGCACGAGACCCTCGCGAATCAGTGCCAGGCCCGAGTCCACGACGGCGAGCGAGGCATTGTCGCTCGCGACCGCGGGTACGCGGGCAGCGCCCAGGGTGCGGCGCAGTAGCTCGATGCCGGCGTAGCGGCTCACCGCATCGAGTACGGCGGGTGAAGCGTCTGCTCCGGCCGCCGCATAGGCGGCCCACGTCGAGCGCAGCGCGGGGAGCGCCGTCTCGGGCTCGCCGCGCGCCGCCGCCGGTAGCAGCAGGTGGCCGAGGAGTTGGCCGATGTCGAAGGCGGGGTCTCCCACGTGTGCGATCTCCGCGTCGAGAAGCTTGGGTCCGGCCGCCGTGAGGAGCACGTTGGCGGGCTGCACGTCTCCGTGCACCAGCGTACCCTTTGGCTCGAGGTAGCGGGCGTAGGCGGCGTCGATCTTTGCGATGAGCCCGGCGTCCGCCCGGATCTGCCGTGCCCGCTCGGCCACCACTGGCCTCAATGCGAAGTCGTTGGCTCGAAAGGGCAGGTGGAAGATGTGGTCGCCGTGGAGTCGCTGCATGGCGCCGTTGGCGAAGCGCTCGCGGAGGGCGGTTTGCGTGCACCCCGCGTGGAGGCGGGCCAGGAAGCGGGCCAGTGTGGCCGCAGGCGCGGAGACTTCCGCGCCGCGGGCCAGCGCGGCGTCCAGGCGCTCGGCGTCGCCCAGGTCCTCGAGCACCAGGACACTCTGCTCCGGGTCGAAGGCCAGCACTCGCGGGCATATCCCCTCCAAGTCGAACGGCGCGGCCACCTCGAAAAAGCGGGCCTCGATGGCGATTCGCTCGGTCGGTGCGGCGTATTCGGGGAACCGTTCCAGGGTCGGCCGGGCCTGTTTCACGACCCGCGAACCGGAAGCGCCGCGGACGCGGCGGACCCAATTGATGTTGCCGTCTCCTACCGGTTCGATCGAGAACTCCGCGTCAGCCCCGAGCAAACCTGAATTGCCTAGGTAATCCAGCAGGTTGTCTTCGTGCAGCTGCAGCTGGGGGCTCATCGCCGTGTACGGGGGCGGCAGGAAAGGTTCAAGCTTCTGCAGCTTTTACCGATGCAGAGGACAGATTCTGAGCCAAGTCTGGGGGGGTGCGGCTCAGACGGGACGCCCCGGAGCAGCATTGCTCCGGGGCGCTTTATATTGGGCCCCCGGATCAAGGTGCGGCCGATTCTCCGAGGGCGTCTGCTTGGAGCGCTTGCGCTTCGTTCTCTTCGGTGACGTCGCTGTGGCACGCCGCCCGGCGACCACCTTTCGCGCCCAGTGCGTGGCGGGTCTTGCTCGCCAGTCGCTCTACCTCTTCCGGCGAGAGTACCCCGCGCCGCTCGAGGATCTCCTGCTGCTCCTGCGAGAGTGCGCCTGAGACCTTGGGTTCGGTCCAGGCGTAGGCCTCGTCCTTCCCGGATACGAAGTCCGTGATCTCACGGCTGATCCGAACCGAGCACCAGTCGTGTCCGCACATGGCGCAGAAGTCCGTGTCCACATCGAGATCTTCGTCGTGGTAGGCGCGGGCCGTGTCGGAGTCGTAGGCCAGCTCGAAGTGCTTCTCCCAGTTGAGCGCGGCACGGGCTTTCGTCAGCTCGTCGTCGTGGTCTCGGGCGCTGGGAATCCCCAGTGCGACATCGGCGGCGTGGGCGGCGATCTTGTAGGCGATCACGCCCTGCTTCACGTCGTCCTTCTTCGGGAGTCCGAGGTGCTCCTTTGGCGTCACGTAGCAGAGCATCGACGCGCCGTGGTAGGCGGCGGCCGTGGCGCCGATGCTACTCGTGATGTGGTCGTAGCCTGGGAACACGTCGGTTACGAGCGGGCCGAGCACGTAAAAGGGCGCACCGTGACACAGCTGGCGCTCGAGCTTCATGTTGTACTCGATCTGGTCGAAGGGCACGTGCCCCGGCCCTTCGATTATCACCTGGCAGCCGTTCCGCCAGGCCCGCTCCGTCAGTTCGCCGAGCGTCGAGAGCTCGAGGAGCTGCGCTTCGTCCGTCGCGTCGGCGAGGCCGCCTGGCCGCAGGCCGTCGCCAATCGAGAAGGCGACGTCCCAGCGTCGCAAGACGCTGCAGATGTCGTCCCAGAGCTCGTACATGATGTTCTGGCGCTCGTGGTGCAGCATCCACTTCGCCAGCAGTGACCCGCCCCGCGATACGATGCCGATCAGGCGGTTGCGAACCGCCGGGAGGTGCTCGCGGAGCACGCCAGCGTGGATTGTGAAGTAGTCGACGCCCTGGCGGGCCTGGTGTTCGAGCGTTTCGAGCACCGCCCGCTCGTCGAGGTCTTCGATGCGGCGGCCGATGATCATGGAGTAGATCGGAACGGTGCCGATGGGGACGGTCGCGTTGCGGATGATCGCTTCGCGACAGGCATCGAGGTCGCCGCCGGTCGAGAGATCCATCACGGTGTCGGCACCCCAGCGCTCGGCCCAGCGCAGCTTCTCGACTTCCGCGTCGGTTCCGCTCGAGATGGGAGAAGCGCCCATGTTGGCATTGATCTTCGTCGAACTCGCGCGGCCGATCGCCATGGGGTCGAGCGCGTGGGCGAGATGCGCCTTGTTGGCGGGAATCACCATGCGCCCGGCGGCGACCTCGTCGCGCACCTGCTCGGGGGTGAGGTGGGTTTCGCGCTCCGCGACCCGGAGCATCTCCGGCGTCACGGCGCCGAGCCGCGCGTGCTCGAGTTGGGTGACGGGCTCGAAGCCTTCCGGCGCCCGCCAGGTTCCGTCGGGGCGGTACACCCAGTCGGGTGGCATGAAGTTCCACGCCGTGCGCTCCGAGGGCTGCGGCATGCCCGGCGTGTCGGGCGAGCTGAAAGCGAACGGCCCGCCCACGTCGGGAGGGCGAGCGAAGCTCGGCGGCGCAGTGCCCTGGGTGTGGTTCGAGGGGCTGGTGTCGGGCGGCGGTGTCCCGGGGTGAAGAGGTCCGTGGGTCGACATCGTGTGCGGCACTCCTGTTTCTCGAAGCGCCCGGGTGAGACCTCGTGCTGGAAGCCGATCCCTGCGCTCGTCCGAACGAGATCAGGTTCGACGGGTGTGATCTCAGGCCGATCCTGCGCTCGGCCACCCCGTGGCTGTACTCGGATGCGAATCTACCACTGGGGGCGGCGGGCGACAATTGGCTACCGTCGGCTCCTTGTGATTCTCCGAATTACGCTGTTCGCCGCGCTCTGTGCGGGTTTTGCGGGCTGTGATCGCAACCTCGGGCCATTCGTTCCCGGCGAGGAGCCCAGGTCGCCGGATCTCGCAAAGATCTTCCCGGAGGGATCCGAGCGAACGGCGCCGCTCGGCATGGAAGTGGAACTCCCGGCACCGCCGGGGAGCGAGGGGCGCGGTGCCGATCCCTCGGCGGGGGCACCGCCCATTCGCGGGGTGGTGCGCATCGACGAGACGCTCGCCGAAAGCGTTCCCCGCGACGCCGTTCTCTTCCTGATCGCGCGGGTCGGGCCGACGGGACCGCCGCTCGCGGTGCGCCGCTTCGGCGCGCCGCGCTTTCCGCTGGAATTCGATCTGGGGCCGGAGCACCGCATGATCAAGACGCTCCCGTTTGCGGGAGAGTTGCGCCTGACGGCGCGGCTGGACCGGGACGGGGACGCCGGCTCGCGCACGGCCGGCGACCTCCAGGGGGGCGCTGCGGGAACGTTTGCACCCGGTGCGACGGGCGTGGTGGTGGTCCTCGACGAAGCGCTCTAGGACGCGTTCTGCGCCGGTCTCGGGTCAGCCCGACAGGACGTCGAGGGATTCCACGGCAGCGCGGGTGCCGGCCACGACGAGCCGGTCTCCCTCTTCGATGGTGTCGTCGGCGGTGGGAACGCGGATCGAAGGTCCACCGTCGGCTGCGGCGCGCTTGCGCAGCAGCACCACCTGCGCGCCGAATGCTCGCGCGATGTCGATGTCGCGGATGGTGCGGCCGAAGAATCGCGGCGGCGGTTGGATCTCCTGGAGCACGAAGCCGCCGCCGAGGTCCACCTGCTGGCCCCGGCTCGCCAGCAGCACCGTGCTCGATACCTGGCCTGCCAGGTCGCGGCGCATGACCTCCTGGTTGTAGGCGTGAATCAGGTCGCGCTTGTGAACGCTCCCGACCAGGCGTCTCGGGTTTTCCACAGCGACGATCGGGAGCTCTTCGAAGAGGCCGCTGCTGAACGTGCGCATCGCTACGTCGAGGTCGTCGTCTTCACAGAGCGCCGCCAGGTGCGGGACCATGAGGTCGCCGGCCACGACCACGTGGAGCAGCGACTCGCGTTCCATGAGCGTGCGGGTCAGGTCGCGCAGCTGCATCGAGCCCAGCAGCTGTTCGTTCTCATCGAGAACGAAGAAGTCGGTGCGGTCGTTCTCCAGCACCTGATCGAGGATGGTGGCGAGGTTTGCACTGGCCGGCAGCGTTTCCGGATTGCGGTCGATGATGTCGTGGACGTAGAGGCTCTTGAGGACGTTGTGGGTCTGCTCCTCGTAGAGGTCGATGCCGCGCCGCCGCAGCTTCTCGGTGTAGATGGAATCCCGCGATATGAACGTGGCGACCAGGGTGCTGGTCACGCATGCCGCCATCAGGGGCGGGATGATGTTGATCGTCTGCGTCAGCTCGAAGATGATGATGATCGCGGAGATCGGTGCGTGGGTGGCGGCGGCGAAGACGGCTCCCATGGTGACCAGGGCGTAGGCACCCGACGAAGCGGTTGCCTCCGGGAACCACTGGTGTACGAAGGTTCCGATGAAGCCGCCGGTCATGGCACCCAGGAAGAGGGAGGGCGCAAAGATCCCGCCAGAGCCGCCCGAGCCGATCGTGACCGACGTGGCGATGATCTTTGCCACCAGCAACATGCCGAGCAGCGCCACCGGAAGCGACCCGGTGAGCGCCATCGATATCGTGCTGTAGCCGACGCCGTAGACGTTGGGCAGCCAGATCGCAATTACACCGACCATCAGGCCGCCCACTGCAGCCTTCAGCCATTCGGGAATCGAGAGGCGCTCGAAGAGGTCCTCGGCCGTCGAGAGGCTTCGGATGAAGGCCAGCGCCACGAAGCCCGCGATGAGGCCCACCGCCATGTAGGGCACGAGTTCGAAGGGGCTCACGAGCTCGTAGGGGGGCACCGGGAAGGCGGGATGGTTTCCCAGCACGGAGCGCGAGACGACGGTGGCCACCACCGACGAAATCACGATTGGCGAGAGCTGCGCGACGGCGAAGCCGCCGACGATGACCTCGGCGGCGAAGAGCGCCCCGGCGATCGGGGCGTTGAAAGTGGCGGCGATGCCGGCGGCGGCGCCACAGCCGACGATCACCCGCAACTGGCTGGCGGGAACCTTCAGGGCCTGGCCGAGTGTCGAGGCGATGGCCGAGCCGATCTGGACGATCGGGCCCTCCCGTCCTACCGAGCCGCCCGATCCGATCGAAATGGCCGAGGCCAGCGCCTTTACCGCCACCACCCGCGGTCGGATCACGCCACCGCGGAGTGCGACCGCTGCCATCACCTCGGGGACCCCGTGCCCTTTGGCCTCGCGGGCGAAGAACCAGATCAGGGGACCGACGAGGAGGCCGCCCAGCGTCGGGATCGCCAGGCGCCACTGCCAGGAGAGATCCCGCGCCAGGTGCAATGGATCCCCCGGGTCGGCCAGTAGACCCTCCGCCATGAGCGCGGAAATTCCCTCCGTTCCATGGAAGAAAACGGCCTGGACGAACCGGATCATCAGGCGGAAGACGACGGCGCTGAACGCTCCGGCCAGGCCACAGGCGACCGCCACGAAAACCATGAACAGGTGTCCGCTGGTTTGGCGGGGCGGTTGTTCGTTGGTGGATGCGATGGCGAGCGCTCCGGTCCGCCGGGTACAGGCATCCTAGCAACTCCGGGTGCTAGCCTTCGCGTCGATGTCGGGCCCCAGGCGGTGGATCCCGCTCGAGACCGAGCTGTTGCAGGAATGCGCGGTCTTCTCGGTGAGCCGGATCCGGACCCGGTCGCCCAAAGACAGCGGCCTCCACGACTTCTACCGCATCGATTCCAACGACTGGGTCAACATCGTCCCCGTGACTCCGGCAGGAGAGATGGTGATGATCCGCCAGTATCGGCACGGTTCGCGCGACGTGACCCTGGAGATTCCCGGGGGCATGGTCGACCCGGGCGAGGCGCCCGCGGACGCCGCCGCACGCGAGTTGATCGAGGAGACGGGCTATCGGGCCGACGAAGTGGTTCCGATCGGTGCGGTGAGTCCGAACCCCGCCCTCTTCGGCAACCGCTGTTTCAGCTTTCTGGGCCGGGGTGTTCGGCCCTTCACCGAGATCCAGAACGACGGTACGGAGGAGACGGTCGTCGAGTTGATGCACCCCGCCGAGGTGCGTCGCGCAGTCCGCGAAGGGGGCATCGATCACGCCCTGGTGCTCGCCGCGTTCCACTTCCTCGATCTCTTTGAACAGGCCGCAGGGGGGGGCCAGCCGGCGGCGAAGGCCGCAGCGGGGGGCCAGCCGGCGGCGAAGACAGGGAGGGGATCGTGAAGAGCCGGATGAAGCTGGGCGACTTTCTCGTCGCTTGCCTGCGGCGCGCCGGAGTCACACACGTCTTCGGTTTGCCGGGCGACCTCGTGCTCGGTCTCTTCCACCGTTTTGGGGCGGAGCGCAGCCTCGAGATCGTGACTTTCTCACACGAGCCGGCGGTGGGTTTCGCAGCCGACGGGTACGCGCGGAGCACCCGCAAGCTCGGTGTGATCTGCGTGACCTACGGCGCGGGGGGGTACAACGTCCTCAATCCCGTTGCGGGCGCCTACGCCGAGCAGATTCCGCTGCTCGTCGTTTCCGGAGGTCCTGGAGAGGCGGAGAGCAAGCTCGCCGGGGTGCACCACCAGGTGAAGGACGTGGCGGCGCAGTGCCGGATCTTCTCCGAGGTCACCTGCTCCGCCCGCATCCTGAAGCACCCGGAGCGGATGGCTGAGCAAGTGCACGAGACCCTGCGACAGGTGTTGACCGAGCACAGGCCGGGATATCTCGAGATTCACCGCGATCTGGTGGACCTGGAGATCCCGGTGCCGAAGCACATCGTCGAGTGGAGTGGCAGCTTTCCGCGCCGAGCCTCGGATTCTCGCAAGCTGGCCGAAGCGGTGGGAGAAGCGGCCCGGTGCCTGCGCGCCGCGAAGCGTCCTATCCTGATCGGTGGAGTCGAGCTCTACCGCGGGCAGGTGGAGCGGGATTTCCGGCGTCTCGCGGAGAAGCTGGCGGCACCGGTCGTGACGACGATCCTGGCGAAGGGGGTCTTTCCCATGGACCACCCACTCCACATGGGGATCCACGTCGGCCCCTTCAGCGCGCCGGCGATCCAGAGACGTGTGCGCAGCGCGGATCTCGTCCTCTCCATGGGAAACCAACTCACCGACATAAATCTCGGGGCCGCCAAGCCGCAGGTGCGGCGGGACCGGTCCATATGGGCGGTGTCGGGACGCGTGAACATCTCCTTCCACACCTATACCGACGTCACGCTGAAGGATTTCGTCGCTCGTCTCGCGAAGGAGAAGTTGCCCCGGATCTCCGAGCGAGTGGAGTACCACGACAACCTGAAGCGGACGCCGCTGCGCGCCGGCAGCCGCACGCCGCTGTCGATCAACGACCTGCTCGTCGAGGTGAATGAGTTCCTCTCTTCGGCTCGGGGGCGCCGCTACCACGTCTTCGCCGAGTCCGGTGACATGCTCTTCGGTGGTCTCGAGACACGGATGCAGAGCGGAGGCACCTATTTCGCGCAGGGCTATTACGCGTCGATGGGTTTCGGGGTGCCGGCGGCCATGGGTGCGGAGATCGGCACGGGGCGCCGCCCACTCGTGCTCTGCGGCGACGGCGCGTTTCAGATGACTGGGCCCGAGATTTCCCACGCTCCCGTTCGCGGACTCGCACCGATCGTGGTGCTGGTCAACAACGCTGGATGGGGAATCTTTCGGGCCGTCACGCCGCGCAAGGAACTGCTCGAGATTCCGCCCTGGCCCTATGCGGAGCTCGCCCGGGCCTGGGGCGGAATCGGCATCCGCGTCGAGACGCGCGAGGAGCTTCGCGAGGCGCTCGGCACCGCGCACGACGCGAAGGGCTTCGCGATCGTCGAATGCATCGTGCCGCCCGACGACAGCTCGCCGGTGAGTCGGCGATACATCCGCGCCAGCGCCCGCAAGAGTCGCGCCACCCGGCGATGATCGCAGAGTTCCTGCCGAGGCGGGCTGATACCGCCCCGGGTTTCCCGCCCGCCCGAGAACTGCTGGCGATCTTTTCGGGCGCGCTGGGTCTGGCGGCGCTCTTCTGGGCGCCGCTCCTGCTGGGTGGCGCGTTGCACGGCCACGACTGGAGCACGCACCACTTTCACTACTTCGACTGGGTACGCCAGTCGTTCGCGGAGTACGGCGCCGTGCCGCTGTACATGGCGGATGCCTGGGTGACGCCAAACTTCCTGGCGAATGCCGAGGCACCGACGTTCGGGCCGTTGGCGTGGCTGTTGCTGGTGCTTCCGACGGGGGTCTACGTAAAGTTCCTTTTCGTCGTCTTCACGGCGCTCGGACTGGCGGGCGGCTGGCTGCTCGCGCGCGATCTCGGCGGGGCGCCCCCCGTGGCCGCCTTCGCGAGTGGCGTCTTCGCCTTCGGCGGGTTCTTCGCGTCGCATCTCGCTGTTGGCCATCACTGGGCGATGGGCGCGTGGCTCTTGCCCGGGCTGGTGTGGCTCGTGCGCCGTGCCGCACTCGGGAGCGATGCCGCACTCGTGGTGGCGGCCGCGTTGAACGCCTTCACGATCCTGGGTGGACAGCACCAGCCCTTCGTGTGGCAGAATCTCCTGCTCGGTGCGCTGGCGCTGCTGTGGGCGCTGCGCGTGCGCGCCTGGTTCCCCTTGTGGCGCGTGGGCCTGCTGGTGCTGCTCAGCGCGGGGCTCGGCGCCGCAAAGCTCGCGCCGCTCTGGATCGAGTTCGCGAATTACGCGCCCGAGGCCCGCATCCAGGGTCTTCCCGCGGGTTCGCTCGTCGCCTCGTTGCTGGCGCGCGGCCAGACGCCCGAGCGCCTCGACCCGTCCATCGTCCTCGAGTGGGGTGCGGGCTGGTGGGAGTACGCCTTCTACCTGGGGCCGCTGGCGTTCGCCTTGGTGGCGCTGGGTCTCGTGGCGACGCGCGGCGCCTGGGAACTCGCTCTCGTCGGCGCATTCTTTGCGGTGCTCGCCGTCGAATCGTCGCCGCTCTGGCGGCTGATCGAGGACTTCCCCGTGTGGCGCTCGCAGCGCTGCCCGGCGCGCTTTCTCGTGCTCGGGCTCTTTGGCCTGGTCTTCGCCGCCGTACCGGGACTCGAGCGGCTGCGCCGGCTCGCTGCGCGGTACGGGCCCCGGCAAGCGGCTGTGCTGGCGTGGGGCGTCGCTGTGCTCGTGTGCGTCGATCTCTGGATCGAGAGCCGTCCGTGGCAGGCGACTGCAACGGGCCCGGCGATTGCGCGCCGTGACCACCGGCCGCAGCCCGAGGAGGTGCACGTTCCGGGCGCGGCGGCGCGGCTCACGGCGTTTGCACCCAACCGGCTCGTCTACGCGGTCGATGCCGCGGCGCCGGCGCGCTTCGTATTGCCGGTGCATTCCGGGGCGGACGCATGGAGCGTCGATGGGGCGTCTGCATCGACCGAGGTCGGGTGGCTGGTGATCGAGGTTCCCTCCGGCACACGCGAAGTCGCGCTCCGCTACGGCCCGCCGGGGCTCGGTTTCGGGGCCGCGGTATCCGGGGCGAGCGCGCTCTTCTGCGCGGGTTTCCTCTTCTACCGGAGGCGGGCTTGAACGACGAGCGGCTTGCCACCCTGAAGCGCCCGGGCGCCTGGTTCTGGCTCTCGATCGCCGTCGGCGCGCTGCTGCGCGGCGCCCTCGTCTTCGGAACCGAGGGCACCTTCGACGTTTCGATCAAGCTCCACCACGGTCACCAGATCAACCGCGTGGGACTCCTCGGTTGGTACGAGATGGCCGAGGTCTTCAACCACCCGCCGCTCATGGGGGCCTGGTTCTCCGGTGCCGTGCGCATAGCCGAGGCGACTGGGCTCCCCTTCGCCGCGGTACTGCGCGCGCCCTTTGCCCTCCTCGACCTTGCGACGGCCGGCCTGGTCTGGCTCGCATTTTCCGGGTCGGCCTGGCGCTGGGCAGCCTGTGCCGGCTACTGGCTGAACCCGCTGGCAGTACTCTTCTCCGCCTACCACGGCAATACCGACTCGGCGATTGCCGCGTTCGCCCTCGCTTCGCTCATAGCGGTTTCGCGCGGCCACCCCACGCTCGCCGGTGCGGCTCTCGGAATCGGATTGTGGGTAAAGCTGCCGGTCTTGATCGCTGCGCCGGCGCTATTGCTCGGGTTTGGGCGCAGTCGCGATCGCGTGCGGTTTGCCGTTGCGACGTTTCTCGTGGGGATGGTGGGTTTCCTGCCCTGGCTCGCGCAGGAGCCCGAGTTGCTGATTCGCAGGATCGCCGGCTACGGCGGCTCGCCCGTCGAGACTCCGGCCGGCGCGGTGGTGTGGGGACTGTCTTCGGCGCTGCGCTTCGCCGATACACCGCTTGCGAGTGCACTCGCAGCGGCCAATGGGCTGGTCTGCTCGGTACCGATCCTGCTCATCGCCTGGTGGCGGCGCGGCGATCCGGGGGTACGGGTGGTGGGCGTGAGCGTCTGCGGCGGCTTCCTCGCCGTATATGGTCTGACGAGCTTCTGGGCCTGGCAGTACCTGGCCTGGTGCGTTCCGTTCCTGCTCTTTCTCGACGTTCGGGTGGCGGCCCTGTTGAGCATCGTGCTCGGCGCTTACGTCTATGGGGCATACGCGTTCCTCACTGGAAGCCCGCTGCTGGTCGGGCATTGGGACATCGCGGGGCACGCAGTCTGGCCGATTGGCCTCGTGCTACTGCGCGACGCGTCGGTTCTGTTGTGCTTCGGTGTCGCTCTGGCGATTCTCGCCACGGCTGGAATCTCTCGCGCTCGGGCAACCGCGACGTGAGCGCAGCGCGGGACTCCGGACTCGCGGCGGCGCTGCCGCTCGCGGCGACGGCGGCGTTGCTGACCGCGCGCCTGCTGCCGGTGCACTTCGAATACCGCGAGAATGCACTCGGCATCGTGAGCCTCGCCAGCCTGGCCCGCTATCCACAACAGCAGGAGACCTTCTGGCTTCTCGCGAGCGTCACCGTTGCCGTTCTCGTCACCTGGGGCGCCTCGCGCTGGCTCACCCGCCGCGCGGTGGGCCCGCGGGTTGCGGTGGAGGCGTTCGCCGTCGGCTCACTTCTCGCGCTCTTGTGGCTGCCTGGCCCGGCGGGTCCAGCGGTCGCCGCCGCACTGGCGGCGGGCGCGCTCTTCCTCGGCGGGTCGGGTTCGAAGCTTTCGACCGCCACCGGACTCGACCCGGTGGCGCTCTCGCCGGGTCGCGTGGCGCTGCTCTCCTGCGCTGCGGTGTTGCTCGCGATTGCGCTCACGAGCGACTTCCAGGCCAACCTCTGGAGCGTTCTCAACCGTTTCCCCGATGCCTCTCGGGTATTCGGCGGTTTCCCCTTCATGGGCGAGATCGGTCAGCACCTGGCGTGGGCGAATGCGCTCATGGAGGGCGGTTTCCACGGCAAGGACTTCTTCTGTCTCTACGGCCCGCTCTACGATTTCGGGCTCCTCGGGGCCTGGCAGGTGTTCGGCCGCTCGGTTGTGGCCTGGGATTTCTACTTTTCGGCCACACGGGTGCTGGCACTCGCGGGCCTGCTGGTGCTCACGGCGCTCCTGGTGCGTCGCCGGTTGCTCGTGTTGGCTGTCCCGTTCCTGTTGCCGTGGATCAACCTGCGAAGTGGCCTGGCCTTCATCGGCCTCTGCTTCCTGCTGGGATGGCTGATCTCGCGCCGCGGGAGCCTGGTTGCGCTGGCCGGTCTCACCGCCGGCGTGTCGCTTCTCTTCAGCCAGGAGTTCGGTCTTGCCTTCTGCGTGGTCGCAGCGCTCGTCTTCGCGCTCCACGCGGCCTGGCGCCCGGCGCTCGTATTCGCTGCGGCGGGTGCGGCGCTGATCGTTCCGGTCTTTTCCTGGTACGCGGCCAACGACGCGCTGCTCCCGATGTTGCGCGAGATGCTGGGATACCCGGCCTATATCTTTGCCGGTTATGCCAAGCTTCCCTTCCCCGCACTCGCATCGGCAATTCCATTTTCCATTTCGGACTGGGGCGGACGCGAGTTGCTCGCGTTCCAGCTCGGCTACGGCGTTCCCGCCGTGTGCCTGGGCGGATTGCTGTGGGCGCTGCCGATATCGCGTCTCGACCCGCGGGCGCCCCTGGCGAGCGTGCGTGGGGTCGTCGAAGGTCTTCGCAGCGATCCCGTCCGGACCGGCGTGCTCGCCGTTGCGGTCTTCGGAATGCTCGCCTTCCGAACGGCCCTGGGCCGGAGCGACCTCAAGCACATGATCGACACCATGCCGGCGGCCGTGGTGCTGCTCGTGGTGGCGGCCGACCGGGGCCTCTCGTTCTGGCGCTCGGGCACCTGGCCCGCGGGCCTCGCGGCGTGGCGCGCGGCGGCCTTCGCCCTGCTGATTGCGACCCTGGGCTTCAGCCTGCCCGCCGAACCGCTGAAGAACCTCGATCACAACCTGAATCTGCTGAGCGTGTGGCGCAACGGCCGCCGGGCGGTCGGGGACCCTCGGGTGATGCAGGTCGTCCAATGGGTGACGCGTCACACGGAAGACGGGGAGCCGGTGCTCTTCCTGCCGAACAACGGTGCCTACTATTACCTGACCGACCGCCCGAATCCGATTCGCTTCGCCATGGGACACCAGATCGTGACCCAGGCCCATCGCGACGAGGTGCTGGCGCAGTTGCAGGCTCGGCCACCCCGGTACCTGGTGTGGGATGCTGGCGCCCTGCGGGTAGATGGCCTTCCAGACGAGCTCGTTTTCGGCAAGCCGCTGCTGCGCTGGCTCGAGGAGAGCTACGAGGAGGAGCAGCGCTACGGCGACGTTTCGATAAGCGGCTTTCGCACGGCCGGCGGAGCCGAGCAGAGCCGATCGGACTAAACTCTTCGAATGGCCGACAAGCGCCCCAGCCGGCGCCGCTACGACATCGCGCTGTGGATCGACAACACGGCGGGCCCGGTAGTGTGCGCATTACTCCTCGGCGCGAAGCGCCTGCTGCGGCGGCGCCGCGCGCCGCCCGACCCGGAAGCGGTGAGGCGCGTGCTGCTGCTCAAGATGTGGGGCATGGGGAGCATCGTACTCGCCTCCCCGCTGCTCGAGCGCCTGCGCGAGCGCCATCCCGGCGTGCGGATCGACTTTCTCTCGCTGGGTGAGAACGAGGCGGTGGCGCACCTCTACCCCGACATCGATCGGGTGATCGGGATCGATCTCTCTCGGGGTGTGACGCATTTCCTATTCGATGCGCTTCGCACCATCCGGGCGCTGCGCCGCGAGCGCTACGACCTTCTCCTGGATCTCGAGTTCTTCACGCGCTTTTCAGCGATTCTGTCCTACCTGGTGGCGCCGGCGTGGTCCCACGGCTTCAGCGCCAAGGGGAAGTGGCGCGGGCGGCTCCACGATGCCGAAGTTCCGTTCAACGCCTACTGCCACGTGACGCAGAACTTCCTCACCCTGCTCGTAGGCGATCCGATGAACGCCGTGAATGCGGATGGAGTCTCAGGGAGCCCCATCCTGCCCACACTCGAGCCGCCCGAGGGTGCCTGGGAGCGCTGTCATGCGGTGCTCTGCGCCGATCCGGCATGGCGAGAAGACGAGCGGCTCGCAGTGGTCAATCCGAACGCGGGCGACATGGCCCTCGAGCGCCGCTGGCCCGCGGAGCAGTTTGCCGAGCTTCTGGTGCACCTGACGGCGCAAGTTCCCGCAAACGTCGTGCTCGTGGGATCCTCCGCCGAGCGCGGCCGGGTGCAAGCGGTACTGGATCTCTCCGAGACCGGCTCCCGCGTCGTCAACCTGGTAGGCCGCTGTGATGTTGCGGAACTGGTGGCACTGCTCGCCCACGCGGATGTCGTCGTCACGAACGATTCGGGTCCGATGCATCTCGCAGCCGCCGTCGGCACGTCGACGGTGGCGCTCTTCGGCCCGGAGACTCCGGTTCTCTACGGCCCGCTGTACTCCGCTGAAGACCAGCGCCATGCCGTCCACTATCTGAGTCTCGGTTGCTCCCCGTGTATGTTCGTCCACGACAACAAGGTGCTTTCCTGCTGGTTCTCCCAGGCGAAGTGCATGACGGGAATTGCCGTTGCGGATGTGCTCGCCTCGGTGCACGCGATTCTCGCCGGAGAGCACCCCAATGAGTCGAAGCTTCGGGGACCCGCGTCACTGCGGACGGCGGGGCGCGGGTAGCAGCAGCGGTACCGCCAGGCCGAGTGCGATGGCGCCGACGCCGCCGACAGCGTATGGAGCCCAGGCGGCGACCTGATCGACGAGCCAGCCCGAGCCCGCGTTGGAGGCCATGCCGCCGATGCCGAAGCCCACCATGGCGAGCAGACCCTGGCCGGTCGAACGCAGTCGCTCGGGGACGACCTGCTCGACGTAGAGGGGACCGCCGATCACCAGTCCCGTGACGACTACGCCGTGCAGCAGCTGCACGGGCCACACCCAGGAGAGATCGGGGGCGAAGCCGCAGATGGCCCAGCGCAGTCCGCCAGCGAGCACCCCCATCGCCAGCAGACCGCGTGCGCCGATGCGATCCAGCGTCGCACCCGAGTACGCGATCAACGGGATCTCGAGTACGAGCATGGGAATCCACATGCGGCTCACCGTATCGATCTCGCCGCCGAGGGAGCGCACGAACACCGGGAAGAAGACCTGAGGACCCTGGAGACACAGGTATCCGAGCAGGGTGAAGAGCAGCACCCGGCGGTAGGGGCGGTGGCGCACCAACTCGCGCCAGTCGCCCGGCGCGGCGCGAAGCGAGACGGCGCCCGCACGGGGCAGCGCCAGGGCCATGAGCCCGCCCAGGGCCATGACGACCGCCGTGACGGGGAACATGATTCCCAGTCCCGGTGCGGCGAGCGATTTTCCGCGCAACGCTTCGAAGTCGGGGCGCGACTGCCAAGTGTCGAGCAGTTCCGGGAATGCGACCACCGAGACCAGGAAGCCCACCGTGCCCCAGACGCGCGAATGGCCGAATGCGCGTGCGCCGCCCTCCCGGCTCAGCGCCAGGGTGACGGCGACGCAGGAGGGGATGACCGCGGTGGAGAAGAGTGCGAGAAAGGCGGTGGCCACGAGGAAGCCGGAAAAGCTTTCGGGCAGGCCGAGTGCTGCGTATCCCGCCGCCGCACACAATGCGAGAAGAGTGAGCATTCGCGTGCGCGAGCCGGTGCGATCGGCGACCTGTCCCCAGAAGGGCTGACCGAGGATCCCGACGAGGGGGAGGGTTGCCATCACGAGTCCCACCTGCGTACCGGTGAGTCCCGCGTTCTCCTTCAGATAGAGCGTGTAGAACGGGAACCAGGTCCCGAGCGCGCCCAGGCAGAAAAACCACACGAGCGCCATCACGACGGGGCGTTGCACGGATGCTACGGGGCTTGTTCGATGCGCTCGAGAACGAGATCGACGAGTTTGTCGTCGAGACCGAGCGGGGGACCGACACGCGCGTGAACACCGGGGTGGCCCGCCGCCGCGTCGGTCACCCGCCGGGGAATGTCGCGCGTCGTATGGCTCCCCGGTCCGAGAAAGAAGGGGTGGACCACGATCTCTCGCGCTCCGGAGGCGACGCAGGCTCCGATGCCCCGCTCGATGCTCGGCTCGGCGAGTTCCATGTGGGCGATGGCGACGAAACGGTCGCCGACCCGAGCGCGCAAGCGCTCGGCCAACGCCTCGAGCTGTGCGTTTGCCTCGGGCCGTCGGCTCCCGTGGTCGACGAGCAGGATCGCGGGCTTCATCCGGTGACCACCGCGGCTTCGAGCGCCCGTTCGAGGTCGGTGCACAGGTCGTCGGGGTGTTCGATCCCGACCGAAAGGCGCACGGTGCCCTCGGTAATACCCTTTCGCCGCTTCTCCTCGGCGGGGAAGGCGCCGTGGCTCATGGACCAGGGGTAGCCGACCAGTGATTCCACGCCTCCCAGGCTTTCGCCGAGGGAAAAAAGTTGGGTCGCGGCACAGAAGGCGCGGGCCGCCGGCTCGCCGCCTTCGAGGTCGAGGGCGAGCATGCCGCCGAAGCCGCGCATCTGTCGCTGTGCGAGTTCGTGACCCGGATGGTTGGGAATTCCGGGATAGTGGACGCGTGCGACCTCCGGGCGCCCCACCAGGAATTCGACGACCCGGCGCGCGTTGGCCTCGTGCTCGCGCATGCGCAGTGCCAGGGTTTTGGTGCCCCGAAGTGTGAGCCAGGCGTCCCAGGGCCCCGGGATGCCCCCCGTGGCGTTTCGTGTGAACTGGAGCGTTTGCGCCAGTTCCTCGTCGTCGACGATGACTGCACCGCCGATCACGTCGGAGTGCCCTCCCAGGTACTTGGTGGTCGAGTGCACGACCACGTGCGCCCCGAACTCCAGCGGGTTCTGGAGGTACGGGGTGGCGAAGGTGTTGTCGACGACGAGCTTTGCGCCGTTCCGGTTCGCGATTTCTGCGCAGGCCGACAGGTCCACGAGGCGCAGCAGGGGGTTGGTGGGCGTTTCGATCCAGAGCATGCGGGTCTCGGGCGTGACCGCTGCGTCGATCGCCTCCGGCTGCGTCGCGTCGACATAGTCGAAGTGCACGCCGAAGCGCGGGAGGACCTCGCTGAAGAGGCGAAAGGTTCCGCCGTAGAGGTCGTCGGCTACCACCACATGGTCGCCCGCAGAAACCAACTGCATGGCACCGTGGATCGCTGCCATGCCCGAGCCGTAGGCGAAGCCGAAGCGCCCGCCCTCGAGAGAGGCGAGGCATTCCTCGAGTGCGGCACGCGTCGGGTTCCCGGTGCGCGAGTACTCGTAGCCCTTGTGATGGCCGACCTCGTCCTGGGTGAAGGTGACCGTCTGGTAGACCGGAACGATCGTGGCGCCGGTGGCCGGGTCGGGCGCCTGCCCCACGTGGATCGCACGGGTTTCGAAGCGGTGACGGTTGTCCATCAGGCCCTCGACAGCTCGGCCAGGAACGCGCGGGTGCGTTCGACCGAGGCTCGTCCGCTCGGTCCGTGAGGAAAGATCGCGGCCTGGAAGTCGGTGACGCCGGCGTCCGCGAAGCGGCGGATCCCAGCTTCGAGCGTCTTCTCGTCGCCGGCGATGGCGATCTCCGATGGGTCCGAAACGCCCTCGAGGTCGAGCATCGCCTTGTAGGAAGGGAGCTGACCGTACATGGCGAAGCGTTCTCCGGCGTTCGCACGGGCGCCGGCGGCGTCGTCGGTCAGGCAGATGGGAATGCCGGCCACGATGCGCGGCGCCGGGCGTCCGGCGGCCTCCGCTGCGGACCGCACACCGGGGCCCACTTCTCCGCCGAGTGCGCGCGGACCTGTCATCCAGGTGATCGTCCCATCGCAGAGCGAGCCCGCGACCCGGCGCAGCATTGGCCCGAGGGCCCCGATCAGGAGCGGCGGCGGCGATTCACAGGGCGTGTCGAGCGAGGCGTTGACCCGATAGGTCTCGCCCGAGAAGCTGGTCTTTCCGGTTTCCAGGAGCTGCTTCACGATCGTCACGTACTCGCGCACGTGGCGCGCGGGCTTTGCGTAGGAGAGGCCCAGCATGTCCTCGATCACCACGCGGTGGCTCGGGCCGACGCCGAGCACGAAGCGGCCGCGCGTTGCGACCTGGGTGGTGAGCGCCTGCTGCGCCATGTAGAGCGGGTGGCGCGAGAAACTCGGAACGACCGCTGTCCCCACCTCGATGTGCGAGGTCTCCCGGCCGGCGAGGGCGCAGAGCGTCATCGCGTCGCCGCCGAAGATGTTCGGGACCCAGACACTGGGGAAGCCCGCTTCTTCAGCCTCGCGTACCTGGGTCAGCAGAACGTCGAGTTCCTGGCGCCCGAGCATCAAGCCCAGGCCGATCTGAATATCCTTCATCGTTGTGTCCTCACTCGCGGGCGTGTTGCAGCGGCCTCGCTGTTCACCAGTAGCTCGCGGTCATCTCGACCGGACCGGCGACGTGGGCATGACAGGCGAGACGCCGGTCCGCCGCGACTCGGTTGGCGCGCATCACCCGCGCTTCCGCAGGTGTCTGTGCCGAGACGTTTCGCGCACCCCCGAGGAGCTCGACGCTGCAGCGCCCGCAGACGCCGTGGGCACCGCAGGCGCTGGCCATCGGGAGCCCCGCACTCTGGGCGGCCTCGAGCAAAGTCGTTCCGGGGGCGACGCGCAGGCTGCGCCCCGACGGCTGGAAGCGCACCTCGACGTCCATGGGCGCATCATAGCAAGCGGTGGCTTGGAGCCCGACGAGGCCATGGCTTATGCTGGGTCAATGCCCACGGCGGCAATCCTGATAATTGGCAACGAAATCCTCTCGGGTAAGGTGACCGATGAGAACTCGCCCTACTTCTGCCGCGAACTGCGCGCGCTGGGCGTCGATGTCGAGCGGATCCTTACGATTTCCGACGACGTGCAGAGCATCGCCTCCGAGGTGAAGGCGATGAGTGATGCGTATGATTTCGTGTTCACGGCGGGCGGGATCGGGCCAACTCACGACGACCTGACCATCGAGGGAATCGCCGCCGGCTTCGGGGTCGCCGTAGAGCACAGCGAGTCGATCGAAGAGCGCATACGCCGCGCAACCGGCAAGGAGCCCAGCGATACGCTCCTTCGCATGGCGCGGATTCCCACTGGCGCCCAGCTCCTCGATTCGGGAGACCTCTGGTTCCCGCTCGTGGTGGTGCATAACGTCTACATCTTTCCCGGTGTTCCAGAGCTCCTGCGCAAGAAGTTCGAGTCCGTGCGCGATCGCTTCCGCGGCGTTCCGTTCGTGCTGAAGAAGGTGTTCGTGCGCAAACGCGAGAGCGACATTGCGCCGCTCTTGAACGAGCTCCTCCAGGAGTTCCCGGAACTTCTACTGGGCTCTTATCCGCGCATCGGGCAGGAGGCCTTCCACGTGATGCTGACGCTCGAATCGCGGGACGCGGGTTACGTCCAGGACGCCCTCGAGAGCCTGTTGAACCGGCTTCCCGAGGATGCGGTCCACCGGGTCGAGTAGCTGGACCCGACGCTTCAGGATCCCGCGGCGCGCGCTCTCGCCTATGTTCACCCGGCGTGGATGACGGTTGGGCTCTCGTTGGCGGCGCTGGCATTTCGCGCGGGAGTCGGCCTGCGGCGCACGCGACTCGGGCGGCTCCAGCAGACGCCAGAGATGCGTGCGGGCCACCTGCGCTTCGCCAAGCCGGCTGTCTTGATGCTGCTGGTCGGATTCATCGGTGGGCCGATTTCGTGGGTGTGGCTCCGCGGCGGGGAGCCGCTGGGTACCTTCCACGGCTTCGTCGGGCTCGTCGTGGCGGCGCTCTTTGCCGCTGCCGCAGTTGTCGGCCACCGCATCGAAAAGCGCCGCACGCGCGCCTACGACGTTCACGCCGTACTCGGCGGACTCGCGATCCTGTTCGCAGCGCTCGCCACCGTCGCCGGGTTCGTGCTGCTTCCCTAGGCGAGGGGCGGCAAGACGTCGACGCTGCGCTGGCGCAACCAGTGGTCTGCGAGTACCAGGCAGACCATCGCTTCCACCATCGGAACGGCGCGGGGCAGGACGCAGGGATCGTGACGTCCGCGGGCCTCGAGCGTCGTCGCCGCGCCCTCGGCGGTGACCGTGTCCTGGGCCTGCGCGATCGTCGCGGTGGGCTTGAAGGCAACGCGCAGCGAGATGTCTTCGCCGTTGCTGATGCCGCCCTGCACTCCCCCCGAGCGGTTGGCTGCCGTGCGCGGACGGCCGTCCTCGCCCGGGACGAACGGGTCGTTGTGTTCGATGCCCGTCATGCGCGTGCCCTCGAGGCCGCTGCCGATTTCGAAGGCCTTCGTCGCCGGAAGCGACATCAGTCCTGCGGCCAGGTCGGCCTCGAGCTTGTCGAATACGGGTTCACCGAGACCGGGGGGCACACCGCGCGCGATGCATTCCACGATGCCCCCCAGAGAGTCTCCGCGCTCCCGGGCGGCCTCGATGGCACGCGCCATCTCCTCGGCCGCGCCCGGATCCGGACAGCGCACCGGGTTCGCCTCGACGGCTTCGAGATTCACCGATCCCGGGTCGAGCTTCGCCTCGACTTCGTGCACGCGCCGGACCCAGGCGAGGACTTCCACGCTCGCGGCCTCGCGCAGGAGCTTTCGCGCGATGGCGCCGGCGGCGACCCGTCCGATTGTCTCTCGGGCGCTAGCGCGCCCGCCGCCCTGCCAGTTTCGGATGCCGTACTTGGCCTCGGTGGTGTAGTCCGCGTGGGAGGGACGGTAGAGGTCCTTCATGTGCTCGTAGGCCGAAGGGCGTGCGTCTTCGTTGCGCACGAGGAGCGCGATGGGCGATCCGATGGTGCGGCCTTCGAAGACGCCGGACAGGATCTCGGCACGGTCGGCCTCTTGGCGCGCAGTGGTGAGTTGGCTCTGCCCCGGGCGCCGGCGGTCCAGATCGCGTTGGATCTCCTCCACCGAGAGCGGGAGCCGCGGCGGGCAGCCGTCGACCACGACGCCCACCCCGCCTCCATGGCTCTCGCCGAAGGTCGTCAACTCGAAGGCTTTCCCGAATCGGCTGCTCATCGGGCGAGAAGATACAACAGGCGGTGATCAGCCTCTCAAGAGCACGTAGGTGGCGCCGACACCGCCGTCGCCGCTGGTGGCACTCGAAAACGCCAGCACCTCGGACCCGACAGGAGGCTGGCTGAGCCAGTCGACGAGTGCCTCCTTCAAGACCGGGCCTCCCGGCGAGTTTCTGCCGCGGCCGTGGATCACGAGAACGCAGCGGCCGCCCTGACGTCGGGTCTCGAGCAGCGATTCGTGCACGCGCCGACGCGCCGAGGCCTCGTCGTGTCCATGGAGGTCGACCCGCGCATCCCGCGCGATCTCGCCATTGCGAAGCTTGCGGAGCAGGCCGTGATCGGCTCCGGGTGCGAGCCCTTCCACGCGTTCTCCGAGGAGGTCGATGTCGAACTTCACCGCCGCACCGGAGTCTTCGCCCTGCACGCGGCGGCGCCGGCGCAGCGTTCTGGGCCGCACCGCCTTGTCCCGATTCTCGAGCGGTTTCGCGTCGGACATGGCTTTCTCGAAATCCGATTCGTCGCCCCGGGTTCCCATCGAGTCCAGCCCGTCTCCTATGAGTTCTCCGGAAGCAGTTTCAGCGCCTTGCGCGTGAGAGCGCCCTGCGGGAGTTCCGCCACCGCCGCCGGCGCGAGCCAGCGGTGGGCGTCGAAGCCCTCGAGGCGCACCCTTCCCCGGGGAGTTTCGCACCGGAAGAGGTGGAGTTGCAAACGGCGGTGTGTGAAGGCGTGGTCGACAGTTCCCAGGTGCTGCGCTCGGGGGACCGCGAGCCCCACCCGCTCGGTGAGAGCACGGAGCAGCGCTGTCTCGGGGTCTTCAGCCCGGGCGAGAGCACCGCCTGGGAGTTCCCAGAGACCCCCGAGGAGCCCTCGCGGTGGCCGCCGCACCGCCAGGGCGCGACCGCGCCGCACCACCCAGCCCGCCACGGCGGCCACGCGCTGCGGCTGCGCGCGACGGGTCTTGACCGGGAGCGACTCCGGATCGCCAGCACGCCGTGCGGAGCAGCGCCGCCGCAGCGGGCATTCCGGGCAGCGCGGGTTCTTCGGCGTGCAGACGCTCGCGCCGAGTTCCATGAGCGCCTGATTCAGGTCGCCCGGGTTCGCGCCGCGGGCGAGTGCGGCAGCTTCGTCCCAGAGTCGGCGCTGGGTCTGGGGTGTCTTCGGGTCCTCGCGGATCTCGTGGAGGCGTGCGAGCACGCGCGCCACGTTCCCGTCGACGGCCGGCTCGGGCCGGTCGAAGGCGATCGACGCGACCGCACCGGCCGTGTAGCGGCCGATTCCCGGGAGTTCTCGGAGTGCTTCGGCCGAGTCCGGGAGCGCACCGCCGTGTCGATCCCGCACGATGCGCGCCGCCTTCAGGAGGTTGCGCGCGCGCGAGTAATAACCGAGCCCGGCCCAGAGGCCGAGCACGTCGTCGGCCTCCGCGCAGGCCAGCGCGTCGATGTCGGGAAAGCGGGCGAGGAAGCGCTCGTAGTACGGGATCACGCTGTCGACGCGCGTCTGTTGAAGCATCGTCTCTGAGATCCAGATCGCGTAGGGGTCTTCGCTGCGGCGCCACGGAAGGTCGCGCCGGTGCTGGTGGTACCAGTCGATCAGGATACGGCGCGTCGGCTTCAAAGCAGCACCGGAAGGCGGCGCTCGATGCGGATCGCCCGTCCCGTGACTCGGGCGCCGAGCGCGAAGATCTCGACACCGCCCCGTGCCGCACGGCGCAGCGCAGCCGTGTATTCGGGATCGATCGCAGCGGCCGGAGCGACCCGCACGCAATCTGCGCGCTGCACCAGGTAGACCAGAGCCGCACGCGCTCCGCGCCGGTGCAGGCGCAGAAGCGTCTCGAGATGTCTGCGTCCGCGAGCGGTCACGCTGTCCGGGAAAAGCGCCGTGTCCCCCTCGGCGAATGTCACGCTCTTCACCTCGATCCAGGCGGGGCGCGGATCCCGCGTGTGGTCCGCAAGCCGGAAGTCGAGCCGCGATCCCGGCACGGCCACCACTTCCCGCTCGTGCCGACCGTAGCCGGATAGCTCGGGCAGGGCTCCGGCGGTGAGCGCCCGCGCCACGACGTGGTTCGCGCGCCCCGTATTCACGCCCACCCAGACCCGTCCGACACGGATCATTTCGAGCGTGTGGCTCAGCTTCCGCTTCGGGTTGTCGCTCCTGGAGCAGCGCACGAGTGCACCTGGCAGCGCGCAGCCCCGCATGCTCCCGGGGTCGGGGCAGTGGACCGTGAGCTTCTGGCCCGCGTCCGTCTCGACGTCGGCAAGAAAGCGCTTGTAGCGGCGGAGCAGACGCCCGCGGAGGGTGGCGTCGATACGGACGCCCACCGGCCTCAGGGAGTGAGCTGCGCCTCCAGGTTCTCGCGTACCCATTTTGCGTCCCACCACTCGAGCGGATCCACGTAGGTACGGCCGACGAGCACGGCGAAGTGGAGGTGGTCGCCCCCGGCGAGACCCGTTGCGCCGGAGCGTCCCAGCGGTTGGCCTTGCTCGACCGCGTCGCCGGCCGAGACGTCGATTCGGGACAGGTGTCCGTAGAGCGTCGCGACGCCGAGTCCGTGATCCAGCAGTACGCAGTTTCCGTAGATGCCAAGGGCGCCGGCGTAGATCACCCGCCCGCTCGCTGCTGCCGTGACCGGGGCGGCCCGCGTCGAGGCCAGGTCGTAGCCGAAGTGCGTGGCCTTCGAGTTCGGCTGGCCCGATACGAAGTACGTGCGCTTTTCGGCGAAGCGGCTCGTCACCTCTGAATTGTCGAGTTGGTCGAAGGCGCCTTCCCAGTGTTTCTCCGGTGCGCTCTCCGCGAGCAGTTCGCCGATTTGCTCCTCGTTGGAGGCCCGCACCTCCGTGTTGATGACCTGGAAGGCAGCGGCCGGATCCGAAGCGTCGATGCCCATGGCGGCGGCCAGTTCCGGGACGGTCACGTCGAGAAAACTCGCGGGAAGCGTGACATTTGCCTCGGGAAGCCTCCGCTCGTTCACCACGACGGGCCAGCGCGCACGTGTCACGTTGCCGGCCTGATCTTCCGCCAGCACGCGCACCTTCGGGCTTTGCGGCGCGTCGATCGGCACCGCGTAGACTACGGCACGTCCGTCGCCCAGCGGGTAGCTCGGAAAGAACACGTCGCCCACTTCGACCCCGTCGCGCACGGTCTCTTCGGAGATCTGGTAACGCACCGCGCCGCTGCCGCCGCGCTTTACGTAGGTAAGCCCCGTGGCAATGGATACCTGGGGTGGGACCCGATCAATGCGGAGTGGGATGTCTGCGCGCGTCTCGTTGCCGCGCAGCCCGTCACGCCACGACCAGTCGCGCACCGTGAGGCGCAGGAAGGCCTCGCTCACGCCCCGCGGCAGTGCGTCGGGAGGCAACGTAACCTCGAGCGTCTCGGGCTCTTCCCCTCGGAGCGCGCCCGACATGAGGCCCCCTGGGTAGGTCTCGGACACCAGCGGCGCGTCGCCGCCGGCATGAGACAGCACGGCCTCCACGGAGCGCAATCCCGTCCCGGAGTCCGAAAGGTCGAACTCCAGAGTGCCTCCGTTCGCACCGAACACGATTGCCTCTGGACCGGCGACTGCCGGCGCACTCGCTTCGAAGCGAAACCACGCGAAGACTCCGCCGCCGCCCAGCAGCAGCAGGAGAAGAACGAAGAGCCACCCCCGAGCGCTCACGCCACCCCTCCCCTTCCACCGATCACCGTCGGGGAATCGAGTCTAACGCAGCCGCATTGACGCCGCGGCCGGTGGGCGCGATCCTGCGCCCTTTCGGGCCGGCGGTAGCCGGGTGCGGTTCTTGTAGCCTTTTCGTGTCCGGAGGAGAAGACATGTCGCAGCTTCGCCGCCTTGTACTGATGCGCCACGGCGAAACCACGGGTGAATCGAGCATCCGCTTCCACGGAAGCACCGACGTTTCCCTCTCTGACGAGGGACGCGCCCAGGTGCGCGATGCGGCTCGGGGCCTGAAGGGGGAATTCTTCGACCTCGTGGTGGCGAGTGCACTCCGCCGTTCGTGGCAGGCGGCGTCGATCGTCGCCGGAGGTGCGCCGGTGCGGATCGAGTACCGGTTCAACGAGATCGGTTTCGGCCGCTGGGAGGGCTTGACCCGCGAGGAGATCGAGGCCTCGGATCCGGTGCTCTACGCGGAGTGGGACGGCAAGGTAGAGGGATTCGAGTACCCCGGCGGCGAGGCGCGTGCGGACTTCCGGGCGCGCGTGGAGCAGGGCCTCGAGGGACTCCAGACGGGCGGGGCGACGAGTGTTCTCGTCGTGGCTCACAAAGGAACCGTGCGCACGATCGCCGAGTCCCTGCTCGGCGCGCCGCTCGAGGATGGAGAGCCCCCCCTGGCGGGTTCGTTGGGTCTCTTCTGCGCCGCTGACGACGACTGGCGTCTGGGCCGTCGGGGCAGCAATCCCGGCTAGCGGGTCAGAACTCCAGGTTGCCGCCGCGCGAGCCGCCCCCGATCCGCGAGGTCGCGCTGCCCCGGTTCGGCGAAACGAAGATCGGAATGTCGCTCAGTGAGCAGACTTTGCCGCAGCGCCGTCGCTCTTCGGTGACTTGCTGTGTCGCTGCCGGCTCAGCCCGCCGGGCCGTCGCCGTCTCCGTCTGGCTCCCGACTTCCACTAGCCCCATCGCCCCGAGGAACAAAACCGCCATCGCTAGAGCTGTCGTTTTCTTCATTGTGGCTGTCTCCATGACGGAATTCTCGGCCATGGAGCGAGCGGGAACCTGTGAGGTGGTTCACACGCAGAGCGATTTTCTCAAATATTTGAAAATAAAGAGTTTTTATGTTTCTTGGGACTCGCGGAGACGGGTCAGGACGCTGTAGTCCTCGAGCGTCGTGGTGTCGCCCACCTCTTCCTTGCCGGCAGCGATGTCGCGCAGCAGGCGGCGCATGATCTTTCCCGAGCGCGTCTTCGGCAGGGCGTCTGTGAAGCGGATGTCCGCGGGCTTCGCGATGGGGCCGATCTGTTTCGCCACGTGTGCGCGCAATTCCTGGGCCAGCCCGTCGCCCGCGGCGACCCCGCCCTTGGGGGTGACGAATGCGACGATCGCAGTGCCGGTGAGCTCATCCGGGCGTCCGACCACGGCGCTTTCGGCCACCTTGGCATGCGCGACGATGGCACTCTCGACTTCCATGGTTCCGATGCGGTGGCCCGAGATGTTCATCACATCGTCGATGCGTCCCATGATCCAGAAGTAGCGGTCCGAGTCGCGGTGCGCGCCGTCGCCGGCGAGGTAGGTCTCGCGGTACTTGCTCCAGTAAGTCTCGCGGAAGCGCTTCGGGTCGCCCCAGATTCCGCGCAACATTCCAGGCCAGGGCTTCTCGATCACGAGGAATCCGCCGTTGGGCGGTTTCACCGGTTGGCCGTCTTCGCTCCAGACGTCTGCGTGCACGCCGGGAAAGGGGAGCGTCGCCGAGCCGGGCTTCGTGTCAACCCCTGCCGGAAGCGGGGTGATCATGATTCCGCCGGTTTCGGTCTGCCACCAGGTGTCGACGATCGGGCAGCGCCGTCCGCCGATCACGCGGTGGTACCACATCCAAGCTTCGGGGTTGATCGGTTCGCCCACGGTGCCCAGGAGCCGCAAAGACGACAGGTCGTGACCTTTCGGGTGCTCGTCACCGAGCCGCACGAAGGTGCGGATCGCCGTTGGAGCCGTGTAGAAGACGGTGACGCCCCAACGCTCGATGATGTCCCAGAAGCGGTCGGGGCCGGGGTGCGTCGGAGTGCCCTCGTACATCAGTGTCGTCGCACCGTTCGCGAGGATCCCGTAGACCACGTACGAGTGTCCTGTGATCCAGCCGATGTCGGCCGTGCACCAGTAGGTGTCGCTGTCCTTCAGGTCGAAGATTGCCTTTGCGGTGGTCGTTACGTGTGTGAGGTAGCCGCCCGTGGTGTGCAGGATGCCCTTGGGCTTTCCCGTGGTCCCACTCGTGTAGAGGATGAAGAGGGGGTGCTCGGAGTCGAGGCGCGCCGGCGCGCACTTTGCGCTCGCGTTCTGGACTGCGTCGTGCCACCAGAGGTCGCGGCCCGACTTCATGGCGGTGGCCTGACCGGTGCGTTTCACCACGATCACCCGCTCGATGTCGGGACAGCCTTCGAGCGCCTCGTCGACAGCGGGCTTGAGCGCGTGGGGTTCACCCCGCCGGAACCCTCCGTCGGCAGTGACGACGAGTTTTGCACCGGCGTCGTTGATTCGATCGCGCAGCGCCTCGGCGGAGAAGCCACCGAAGACGACGCTGTGCGGAGCGCCGATACGCGCGCAGGCGAGCAATGCGATGGCGAGCTCGGGAATCATAGGCATGTAGAGTGCGACGCGGTCGCCTTTCCGGACCCCGCTCTCCTTGAGCACGTTGGCAAAGCGGCAGACTTCTCGGTGGAGTTCGCCAAAGGTGAGCACGCGCGTATCTCCCGGCTCACCCTCCCAGACGATTGCGGCTTTGTTGCGACGCCAGGCGTTTTCGCCCTCGAGGTGACGGTCGAGGCAGTTGTAGGAGACGTTGAGCTTGCCTCCGACGAACCACTTCGCGAAGGGTGGTTTCCACTGGAGCGTCTTCTTCCAGGGTGTGAACCAGCTGACGTCGTTGCGGGCCATCTTCGCCCAGAAGCGTTCGGGGCTCTTGGCGCCGAGTTTTCGGTACTCGGCGATCTGCTTCCGATTCCAATTGGCGTTCTTCGTGAAGTCCCTATTCGCCTTGAAGACGCGTTTCTCCTTCAGCAGCGATTCGATCTGGTCCATGGTGCTCCGTCGGCGCTCGTTGAGGAGCGCTTCCAACTTTTCGTTTCTTTAGCGCTCGGAGACGAGCGCCTCCAATTCGTCGGGTGTCTTGGGAAGTGCGGCATTGAGGTTCTCGTGACCATCCTCGGTTACTACCACGTCGTCTTCGATGCGCACGCCGATGCCGCGGAAGCGAGAACCTGCCTGTGCGGTGGATTCGGAGATGTAGAGACCGGGCTCTACGGTGAAGACCATCCCGGGCTCGAGGGGACGCGGAGATCCTTCCCGCCGGTAGGCGCCAACGTCGTGTGAGTCGAGCCCGAGCCAGTGGCTGGTGTTGTGCATGCAGTAGGCCTTGTGCTCCTCACGGGAGACGATCTCCTCCACGTCTCCGGAGAGAAGTTCCGGGTCGACGAGCCCTTCGGCGAGGCGGCGCACGGCGGCTTCGTGCACCTGCACCAGGGTGTGTCCCGGACGGCACTGGTCGAGTGCCGCAAGCTGCGCCGAGAGCACCACCTCGTAAAGAGCGCGCCCGGTTCCGGTGAAACGGCCGCCGACCGGATAGGTGCGCGTCACGTCCGACGCGTAGCCTTCGAGCTCGCAGCCGGCATCGATGAGGACGAGACTCTCGTCCGTGAGCTTGGAGTCGTTCGCCACGTAGTGGAGTACGGTGGCATTGCTGCCACCGCCGACGATGGTCGTATACGCGGGGCCTCGGGCGCCTCGGCGCCTGAAGGTGTACTCGAGAATCGCCTGGAGTTCGTACTCATACGTTCCCGGGTGGGCCAGGCGCGCGGCCGCGGTGTGTGCGTCGGCGCTGATGGCGGCAGCGCGGCGCATGATATCGAGTTCTTCGGGGCTCTTGAACAGCCGCAGCTCGTGGAGGATTGCCCGCGGATCCAGGATCGCCGTGGGTGCCTCGGTTCCCTGGCGCGAGCGGCGGCGCAGATCCTCGATGGCTCCGGTGATGCAGGCGTCGATCGTGGCGTTGCGGCCCAGCACGTGGTGGATGCGGTCGACCTTGCCGACGAGGTCCGCCAAGTGGCGCAGAAAGTCCGAGCGGGGGTGTGCTTCGTCAGCAGCATGGTCGCGCACCGCACCGTCGACTCCCGGTCGGTAGCCCGTCCAGATTTCGGTGGCCGGATCGCGGGGCTCGACGTAGAGCGTGTACTCGGGTCCGCCGTCCGTCCGCAGCAGGGCGACGGCACCCGGGTGGTCGAAACCCGTCAGGTACCAGAAGTCGCTTTCCTGTCGGAAGGGAAAGTCCGTGTCGTTCGAGCGTTGCACCATGCTCGAGCCGAGGAAGATCGCGACGGCGCCCTTCCCCATGGCGGCTCGGACCTTTTGGCGGCGTTCTGCGAACACGGCAGCGATCTTACTACGTAACCCGGGTGCAAACGAAGCTCGCTCGCTACGGAATCCGAGTGCAGACGACGCGCACCCCGGCGCAGTACGTGGCGCAGATGCGGTCGTCGGCCAGCACTGCCGTGTAGTAGAGACCGCCCTGCTGGAGGTTCGGAAGCTGCAGTCTGCTGGAGGAGCCGTCCGCGGCAACGCGGTGGACGAGGCCACTCCACTGTGTGACGACGGCTCCGCCGTCGGGTGTGGGCTTCACGTCCTGGGTGAAGTCGAAGGCGGCGGCGAAGTCAGTGTCGAGTACGACGCTCCCAACGGGCCGCACGAGATCGAGTTCGGAGCCGCTTCGCTCGGCGCGCAGTAGCCCCACCTGCGGGTTGCTCGCAACGAACTGGATCTCGGGCGTTTCGATGCGTCGGCGTTGAACTCCGTCGAGGCTCAGTACGAATGCGTCGTTTCGAACCGCGCCGGCGCCCCGGGGCAAGAGGTCTGCAGTCAACCAGTACGTGGCGCTCGCTGTGTCCAAGGCGGGGGTCTTCGGTGCCGCGGTGTAACCGGCGGGCGGTGTGAGTGCATGCTCTTCGAGGAGCACGCCCTCGGGAGAGATGACCAGCAGCGAGCCCTGCTGAGGGTCTTCCCGTGGCCCGGCGCCGTAGCGAGTGACGAGCAGCGTGTCTCCCTCCCCCGCGGCGATCTCGTTCAGGCCCAATCCGAGCCCTCGGAAGCGGCTCACGTCGCCGGTTGCCGGGTCGACTGCGCCCATCTCCTCAAAAAAAGTCGTGTAGTAGACGCGCCCGTTCCGGTGGGCGTGGACGTCCCAGACCCCGGAGCGCGCCCCGGGCGCTGTGACGTCGAGGGGGGGCAGCATGCGCTCCCGCTGCAAGTCGAAGCGGCCGATGAGTTGGGGACCCGACGCCGCCAGGTCGCCGCGGGGATCACCGGCGTGGGCCCGCTTGGCTGCCCAGAATGCCGCCTGACCGAAATAGAGCACCCCGTCGCGGGCGTCGCCGTACCAGGCGCAGTAGTCCTCGCTGCCGCTGACCGGTTGGGCCGTGTGGATGCGGGGAGTCACCTGGGGCGTGTGCTGCGCCGTACAGCCGGCTAGAGCGGCCACCGCGATCCGCAGCAGGGCGGTAGCCAGCCCGCCGCAAAGGGCGGCGGGGCTGCTTTCGGATGCGTTGATCACCGACTGTTTCCGTCTCGCGGGGTTGTGGCGCAGCTGACGGCCGCCGGTTGCCCGGAGGCACATCCGGCTGCAAATTTTAGTGGCACCCACGGACCGGTGTGCTCTCGACACGTTTGAGAAAAGAGCTGAAAAATCAACCCCTTGCGTGGAGTGAGAGGTGGTCTGTGCTTGGCACGCTTTCTGCTCTTGGAATAGTGCAGCGTTCTGTTGTGGCCGGATCGGACGTAAGCGGGCGCGCACGGACGGTTCGGCACACCTCTCGGAGGAGGGTCGAGCGCTACCAGGCGCTTTCCCCCAAGGCGGGACTCGCCCGCTCGGCTTCGCGCCGGGAGGACAGTCGCTAGAGCCCCCGGCCGGATGGTCCGGCCCGGGGGCTTCTCGTTTTTCAGGATTCCGTCTCGTCGGCCCGGCGGGGGCCGCTGCGCCGCCGGCCGGAGCGGGCCCGCTGGCCGTGCCGCTGCTTCTTCGTGGTCTCTTGTCCGGTCAGGTCCTCCAGGGTCACTCGGGTCACCTCCGAGCCGAACTCCCGTCGGAACCAGCCCTTGAGTTCGGGCAGGTCGTCGAGGTCGGCCGCCGTTGCCGGCGCCCGCCACGCGATTGCCTCGAGCACCGAGTTCGGAGCGAGCACGCCTGGGTCCATCCTCAGGTCTTCGGCGCGGCCGGTGCGCCAGGTTTTGAGCGCCGCCATCCGGCGCTCGACCTGCCGGTCCATGCGGCGCCGGCCACCACCGAGCTTGGGGAGCGGGCCATGGTCCTGTTTACGGCCCTTGCGGATCGCGGTCATGATGTCGCGGCCCATGCGCCGGATGAGGAGGTCGGTGATGCCCTTGATCTCGGCCACCTCGCTCAGTTTTGTCGGCTTTCGATCGGCGATGTCGAGCAAGGTCCGGTTGCCCAGCACTTTGAAGGGCGGCCGGTCCAACTCGCGCGCCCGGGCGTCTCGCACGAAGTAGAGTTCGCGCAGGATCGAGAGCCCCTTCGGGTCGAGACGCTTTGCCCCTTTGATGCGCAGGTACCCGAACTCGTCGAACTCACGTTCGGGCCAGGATCGAGTGCACAGCGATTCGAATTCCTCGCGTGCCCAGCGCAGGCGTTTCGCCTGGCGCAGCTCGCGAGTGAGCTTCTCGGTCAGCTCGATCAGGTAGACGACGTCGGCTGCGGCGTAGTTGAGCTGTCGCTGGGTCAGCGGACGCCGCGACCAGTCCGAGCGCTGCTCGTCCTTCGGGAGGTTCACGCCGAAATGCCGCTCGGCGAGGCCGGCGAGCCCCACCGACGGGTAACCGAGCAGCTGCGCGCTCACCATGGTGTCGAAGAGATTTGCGAAACTGAAGCGGCAATCGCGCGTCAACACGAAGAGGTCGTACTCGGCGGCGTGGAAGATCTTCGTGATCTCGGGGGACGCGAACACGGGCCCCAGCGGGGCGAGCTCCGCCGGACCACCCAGTGCCAAGGGGTCGATCAGGTAGATATTCCGGCGTGTAGCGATCTGCACCAGGCAGGTCTTGTCGAAATAGTGGTAGAAGCTGTCGGCTTCGGTGTCGATTGCGACGATCTTGGCCGACAGCAGGTCCTCGACGACGACGTCGAGGCCTGCCTTGGTTTCGATGATCTCGAAGTCCGCCAATTTGCGGGCCTTTATGGGTTCGTCCCCCGACCTGCGGGAATCACGCACACCCAAACAGGAGTTGTTTCTCACGGAGGGGAATACAAGGCACCGAGGAGGGGCGCGAAGCGGTGCCGAGGGCCATGTTAGCTGAGTCCTGGCCGCCTGGGTAGCCGCTCCCGTGGGGACCTCGGAGGCGGGGCTCCCCAGGAGCCCGGGGGTGGCCGATAATTCCGGCGTGCCGAAGGCTGGAGTTGGACTTTCGACCGCCCATGGCGCCGCCGGTGCGGGGGCCGAGGCAGCGGAGCGCGCGCTCTCGGCGGCCGGGGCTGCGGACGCGGCCCTGCTGTTTGCCGGACCGGGATACGGGGATGAGCTGCCGTTGATGCTCGATGCGGTGGCCACCACACTCGGCACGGAGGCGATCGTGGGTGCCAGCGCCCACGGAATTCTCGCCAATGGATCCGAGTGCGAGAACCAGCCGGCGGTGGGCGTGCTCGCCCTGGCGGGCCTCGATGCGAAGCCCTTTCTGCTCGTGGATACAGCCGGCGCAGAGCAGGCCGCCTGCCGCGAGATCGCAGCTCGGCTCGGGCGTCCACCAGGCCCCGAGGACCTGGTGGTATTACTCCCAGATCCGGGGAATTTTAACCCCGAGGTCTTCTTGCCACAGATCGCTGAGGTATTCGGCCCGGCCCGTGTGGTAGGGGCAGGGGCGGGCGATCCCACCGGCGGGACCCCCGTTCAGTGGTGCGGGCGAACCGTGGCTTCGGGCGCGGTGGCAGGCATGCTGATCCGGGGTACCCGGCCTGCCCGCGTGGGGGTGACGCAGGCGTGCCGGCCGGTGACGGATCTTCTCACGGTGACCCGCGCCCGGGGCCACTGGGTCCTGGAGATCGATGGCAGGCCAGCGCTCGAAGTCTACCGAGAACTGGCTCGCGGGCGGCTTGCCGAAGACCTGCGCCGTGCCGCGGCCTTCGTGCTGGCGGCGTTGCCTGTGGCGGGAGAGGACCTGGCCCCCGGGAGTTACCTGGTTCGCCACGTGATCGGGTTCGAAGAGAATGAGAATGCGTTCGCAATTCCGGTTGAGCTTCGCGCTGGAGATCGGCTGGCGTTCGCCTTCCGCGACGCAGAGGCTGCCCGCGAAGACCTGAAGGCGATGCTCGACCCGCTCGCGGGTACCGGGGCGGCGGCGGCCCTCTACTTCGATTGCTGTGCCCGAGGGGAGGCGTTCTTCGGTGTTCCGGGTCTCGAATCGGCCTACTTGGAGCGGGCACTCGGGCCCGTCCCGATGCTCGGGATGTTCGGCTCCTGCGAGATCGGCCCGGTGGGTGCGACGACCGAGCTTCTGACCTACACCGGAGTGCTCGCGCTGCTGGAGGGCTGAGGCACGGTGAAGATCTGGATCGACGGCCAAATCGTCGAGGCGGGGGAGGCCCGGATCCCCGTTACCGACCACGGGCTCCTCTACGGCGACGGCCTGTTCGAGGGAATCCGGGTGTACGGCGGCCGGGTATTCCGGCTCGACGACCACCTGGTCCGGCTCGAGGCCGGGGCACGCGTTCTGGGCCTGGTGCTGCCCTTCGAGCGGGCCCGTCTCCACGAGATCGTGCTCGAGACCGTGCGCGCCCACGCAGAGCCCGAAGCCTACGTCAGGCTTGTCGTGACCCGGGGCGACGGGGCGCTCGGCGTCGACCCCACGACCTGCTCGGCACCCCGTCTCTTTTGCCTGGTTGCGGAAATCAGCATCTACTCGGAAGAGAAGCTGCGCTGCGGGATCGACCTGGTCACCTCGAGCCTGCGCCGGCCCCCGCCGGACGTCCTCGACCCGCGGGTCAAGAGCCTCAACTACCTGAACAGCGTGCTCGCGAAGCAGGAGGCGCGCCGCCAGGGCGCCGATGAGGCGCTGCTCCTGAATACCGCCGGGCGCGTGGCGGAGGCCGCTGTGGCCAACGTCTTCTGCGCCCGTTACGGGGAGATTGCGACCCCACCCGCCACCGAAGGTGCGCTCGAGGGCATCACCCGGCGCACTCTGCTCGAGTTGGCCGGGACTCTCGGCATTCCGGCCTCCGAGCGCTGTATCTCGCGCTTCGATCTATTTGCTGCCACCGAGGTCTTCCTGACCGGCAGCGCCGCGGGCGTCGTGCCGGTGAGTTCGCTCGATGGCCGTCCGATCGGAAGCGGCCGCCCGGGGCCGCTGTGGGAAAAGCTCCGCGGTGCCTTCCTGAGTGCGGCGCCCTCCCTGGGAGTCCCGGCCCTGAGCTAGCGTGGGGCCGTGAAGTGGTCCCACGCCTTCATCCCCACCCTGCGTGACGACCCGGCCGATGCGGAAGCCGTGAGTCACAAGCTCCTGGTGCGCGCCGGCTTCATTCGCCAGGTAACCGCCGGCGTGTATGCGATCCTGCCGCTCGGCCGGCGCGTATGCCACAAGATCGAATCGATCGTTCGCCGCGGGATGAACGAAATCGGCGGACAGGAGTTCAGCCTGCCGTCGCTTCATCCGGCCGAGCTCTGGAAGCGTTCCGGGCGCTGGGAGACGATGGGCGACGAGATGTTCCGCCTCGTCGACCGAAAGGGGGCGGATGCTGCCCTCGGCATGACCCACGAGGAAGTCTTCGCAAGCATCGCGGCCGAGCTGCGCAGCTACCGGCAGCTCCCGCAGATCTGGTATCAGGTCGACACGAAGTTTCGCGACGAGCCGCGCCCCAAGTCCGGCCTGCTGAGGACGCGCGAGTTCACCATGAAGGACTCGTACTCGCTCGACCTGGACGAAGCGGGCCTCGACCTCTCGTTCCGGAAGCACTTCGAGGCCTACCGCAAGGTGTTTGGTAGCTGCGGTCTCGATGCACTGGCCGTCGAGGCTTCGTCGGGGGCCATGGGTGGCAGCGAGTCGATCGAATTCATGGTGCCGAGCGATGCGGGTGAAGACTGGGTCGCTTCCTGCGCTGCCTGCGGTTACGCGGCGAATTTCGAGAAGGCCACCTCGTCCTTGGAGCGCGTCGAGGATGCGGCGGGTCTGGCGGCTCCGGAGAAGTTCGCGACGCCTGGGCAGCGCACCATCGACGACCTGGCCCGCTTCGACGCAGGGGCTCCGCCGGAACGGCAGATCAAGACGCTCGTCTACACGGTGGACGCGCAGCCCACGCTCGTGCTTCTTCGCGGCGACCATTCACTGGTGGAGCAGAAGCTCTCCGACGGACTGGGGAGCGTCGACTGGTGCGCCGCGTCCGACGAGGAGATTCTCTCTGCGCTCGGTGCCGCGGCCGGGAGTCTGGGCGCGGTCGGAGTGAGCGGTGTCCGGATCGTGGCCGATGAAGCGTTGCGCGGGCGATGTGGCATGGTGACCGGTGCAAACGAAGACGGCTTCCACCTTCGCGGCGTCGATGTCGAGCATGACATCGCGGTGGACGCGTGGCTAGACCTTCGCGAGGTGAATGAGGGCGAATCGTGTCCCGCTTGTGACGGCCCGCTCGCCGTGCAGAAGACGATCGAGATCGGCCACATCTTCAAGCTCGGCACGCGCTACGAAGTGATGGGCGCGGCGGTACTCGACGAACAGGGCAAGACCCGGCCGATCGTCATGGGGTCCTACGGCATCGGCATCCAGCGAACCATGGCGGCGGTCGTGGAGCGCCATCACGACGAGTCGGGCATCGTCTGGCCGCTCAGCGTGGCGCCCTTCGAGGTCGTGGTCACGCAGCTCAACGCCAAGGATGCCGCGACCCGGGATGCCGCGGGCGCACTCTACGACGCCCTGGTGACTGCGGGGATCGAAGTCATTCTCGACGACCGGGACGAGCGGCCGGGTGTCAAGTTCAAGGATGCGGATCTGGTCGGCGTTCCCTATCGCCTGGTCGTCGGACCCAGGGGTCTCGCGGAAGGCAAGGTCGAGTTGGTGCGGCGGCGCGGCAAGACCTCCCGGACCATGGACCTCCAGAAAGCGGCCGAGGCGACCGCCGAGGCGGTGCTCGAGGAGCGCGGTCTCTCGTCGCAGATCTAGCGTGGCCGGGGGACCCCTGGTCCACTTGATCGACGGTCCGGTGTGGGTATTCCGTGCCTACTACGCGCTGCCCGAGATGAAGGCGCCTGACGGAACGCCGACCAACGCCGCTTATGGCTATACCAACACGCTCCTCAAGTACCTCACCGACCACGAGCCCACGCACCTGGCGGTGGCCTTCGACTACGCGATGGAGAGCTTCCGCAACGAGGAATTCCCGGACTACAAGGCCCAACGCGGCGAGGTTCCCGACGACCTCGAGCCCCAGTGGGATCTTTGTACCGAGGCGACGCGCGCCCTCGGCATCCCCGCGCTCGAAGTGGAGGGCTACGAAGCCGACGACGTGATCGCGACGTGCGCGACGCAGCTGGTGCGACGTGGCGCTAGCGCCCGGGTGGTGACGACCGACAAGGACCTGGCGCAACTGGTTCGTGAAGACGGGCGCGTCACGCTCTGGGACATGGCGAAGGAGATCGGCTGCGACGCCGACGGCGTGCGAGAGCGTTTCGGCGTGGACCCGGCACAGATTCCAGACTACCTGGGGCTCATGGGAGACAGCGTCGACAACCTTCCGGGTGTGCCGGGAGTCGGACCCAAGACCGCGGCTGCGGCATTGCGCGCCTTCCGCCGAATCGAGGAGGTGCCGGCCGACTCCGATCGGTGGGCCGGCGTTGCGGTGCGCGGTCCAAAACGAGTGGCCGGACTCATCGATGCGCATCGGGAGCAGGCGCTGCGTACCCGCGACCTCGCGACGCTGGTTCGCGACGTACCGGGGATCCGCGCCCTGTTGCGCGAGATGAACTGGGTAGGTGCGGACCGCAATGAGGTCGAGACGCTGTTCGAGGATCTGGGCTGGGGTCGCATCGCCACGCGAGTTCCGCGCTGGGCGGCCGGGAAGAGACACCCATACCCGTGGAGATTGCCCTAGACTGCCCGGGCTTCAATCGAGGAGGGATGCCATGGAGATCACAGAGTTTCTACTCCGCTGGATTCACTTCCTGGCTGGGATCACCTGGATCGGTGTTCTCTACTACTTCAACTTCATCCAGACACCCTTTTTTGGCACGGAGCTCGGCGGTACGGCCAAGAGTGCGATGACGCGGGGACTCGTGCCCGCCGCGCTCTGGTGGTTTCGCTGGGGCGCCATGTTCACCCTCCTTTCAGGCGTGTTGATGCTGTTTCTCAAGTTGCACACGGGCACCTCCCTGAGCTCGGGCTACATGACCCGCGTCCTGACCGGAGGCCTCATGGGCACGCTCATGTTCTTGAATGTGTGGTTCTTGATCTGGCCCGCCCAGAAGATCGTCATTGCGAACGCGGAGAACGTGGCGGGGGGCGGCGAGGCGAACCCGGCAGCCGCCGGGGCCGGGGCCCGGGCTGGGATGGCGTCGCGCACCAATACGCTCTTCTCGATCCCGATGCTCTTTTTCATGGCGGCGGCGAGTCACCTGCCCTCCCTCGCAAGGGGTGCGGATGTCGGCATACACGTATTGACGTACTGGACGGTGGCATTCATCGTCATCGGCCTGGTCGAGATCAATGGCCTGATCGGACCGGATGCGACCACGCAGAAGCCGCTCACCACCGTCTCCGGCACGATCCATGCGGGTCTGGCACTGACCACCGTTCTTCTGCTGTCCCAGGTGTTCCTGATCTAGCGGTTCACGGAGTCGAGATACGCCGCGAGATCTCCGATGTGGTCCTTCAGGTAGGCGAGCCGGGGCATCTGGTTCGTGGTGCGCTTGGGCTCGTAGCCCAGCGGATGTTCTCCGCGCACCACCTTTGCCTCGAGCAGCGTCGCCGACGCGCCCGCCACGGGAGGTCCCAGGCTCCCCACCTGCGCGGGATCCTGTGCGTGACAGACGGTGCAGGTGTTGCGATAGATCATCTCGCCGCGCTGCACCGCTGTTTGCGTGTCGCCCGCATTGGAGCAGGACAGTGCGACCAGGGCGATGAGTACGGACCAGGAGTGTCGCACGATTTTGTGCAGCTTAGCGCCTGCGCCGGTACCGTCTCGTCTCGATGGACTCTTGGCTGACGCGGGCGAACGGATTCACGGCGCTGCGTCTTCTGGCCGCACCGGCGCTCTTTGGTGCAATCGGCGCCGAGAGACCCGTGCTCGCGACGCTCGTCTTCGTCTTGGCGGTTGCCACGGACTGCGCCGATGGCTGGGCGGCACGGCGCTACGGCGAGGCCACACCGCTCGGCGGTATCATCGACCACGCCGCGGATGCGATCTTCGTCTGCACCGGTGCAGCGGCGCTGTCGTGTGCCGGCGTGCTTCCGGCGCTGCTTCCAATGCTGATAGCCGCTGCGTTTCTGCAATACGCGCTCGATTCGCGCTGGCTTTCCGCGCGGAACCTGCGGCCCAGTAAACTCGGCCGCTGCAACGGCATCGCCTACTACGTGATCGTCGCCGTACCGATCGTTCGCGACGCACTCGGACTCGGTTGGCCAGGCGCCGACCTCGTCACTCTGCTCGCCTGGGTGCTCGTCGCCTCGACTCTTGTCTCAATGGCCGATCGGCTCAGGTGGCTCTTTTTGGCCCGAAGAGCTCGCGGTTTGCCCGTCTGAGGAACAACAATCCGATCGACGCGTTGAAAAAGATGAAGAAGTTGTGCTGCACGAGTCCGAAGGCGGTGGCCTGCGCCGGATTTTCAGGATAGAGAAACGACCAGAGCGTGATGGCGACGGCTCGCATCGGTGTTGGAATTGCGGCTCCGAAGAAGATCAGCGGGAGGGTGATGAGCATATCCAGGAACCCTGTCTCGAGATCGAAGAGGCGCAGCGACAGGGTGTAGACCACGACCGCCATCAGCAGGGCCGGCGAGCGGAGCAAGACGATCGCGCCGTACTGCCACCACTTTGCCTGGCGGAATGCGTGCAGGATCTGCCGGTCGCGCAGCCGGCTGGTCGGGGCGATCGCGCCGCGGAAGTAGAGCACCCAGAGCGCGAAGAAGATTCCGGAGCCCAGCGCGACCCAGGGAAGCAGGCCGAATTGTGGCGGCAGAGCGTCTCCCTGCAGCGCGTAGCCCACGTTGGCCCAGAGCAGCAGGTAGAAGAACTCGCAGAACATGATGAAGAGCATGCTGGAGCCGACTTGCCAGCCGGGCACCCCGTCGCGGCGGTTCAGGTAGACCGCCATGACCCCCTTTCCGACCTGCTCGTTCAGGATGGAGATGATGTACGTGCTGCCGCGAATCGGCAGGATGTCCGCGTAGCGCACGCGGGCGTTGAACCAGTTGATGACCCGCCACACGACCAGCGAATCGATGAGGAAGAAGAAGATCGAGTAGGGAACCATCAGCCCGAGCCATCGTGCCCAGCTGACATTCGCGAAGACGTTTGCTAGGTACGGGATCGCGCTCGAGCCCTCGCGCTGGGCGGCGCCATCGATGCGGAAGTAGAGATAGGTGAAGCAGGCGAGCGTCACGATCCACGGGATCGCGCGCTTCAAGATGTCTCCCCGCAGGCTCTTTGCTCCTCCGCTCATCGGCCGGCTCCCAGTCCCACGCAGCGGTGCAGCATTTCGTCGAGGGAAGTGGACTCGATGCCGAGCTTCGCAAGGGCTTCGCTCGGATCGACCTGATCGTCACAGTCGAGCACACCGAGCATGGGACGTGTGACAGGCGGGTCGTCAACGAGTTTCTCGAAGATCCACGCGAGGGCGTGGTTCAGCGCGTAAGGAACCGCAAGGGTTGTTGGACCGTCGGCACCGGCCGCGGCTGCAGCGCGCGCCACGAGCTGGTGCTGGGGCAGCGACTCGGGGCCGGCGAGATCGAGCGCCAGATCGTCGAGTCCGTCGCGCGTCGTTCCTGCGACGATTGCGTCGACGACATCACCTGCGTAGATGGGCTGCTCGAGGCAGGTGCCTCCGCGAGTCAGTGCTGTGGCTCGGGCACGTGCGCGGCGCCCGAGTGCTAGAGAGGCGAAGTCTCCTTCTCCCAGAACCATCGGTACTCGCAACACGAGAGTGGGGGTGCGCGCCGCCATCAAGATCTGTTCGGCGCGTCCCTTCGAAGCCAGGCAGGCGTTGGCCGAGTCCTGGCTCGACCCGAGAATGCTCAGGTACACGATGCGGCTCAGGCCGGCGGCATCCGAGGCGTTGGCGAGAGCGAGAGACGCGCGCTCGTGCGCGTCGGCGTAGCGGCTGCTCGAGTTCTCCTTGAGGATGCCGGCCAGGTGCACCGCGTGGCTGCAACCGCTCGCCGCCTGGGTCAGCGCCGCCGCGTCGCCGTAGTCGAGGATCGATATGGGAGGCGGGTCGGGCAGGTCGAGGGCCGAGATCTGTTCGGCTGCACGCTCGGAGCGAACGACCGGCCGCAGCGGGCGCGATCCCGAAAGGCGGCGTAGCAGCCGGCGGCCGAGGTGGCCGTTGGCCCCGGTGACGAGAACGGGTCCGGTCTCCTGGGGCAAGCGTGCTCCTTACGGCGCGTGCAGAGCATACCATGCCGTTGCGTTGACTTCGGCTGCGCTCGCGGCTTCCATGGCTCGGATGCTGCACTTCGCCTCGATGTCCCCGCCGCCGCTGGTCTTCTTTCCCGCCGCCACGGGATGGCTCCGGCCGGTCGGGGCCGCAATCCTACTCGTTCGCGTATGAGGTCCCTCCCCATTGCCCTCTGCTGTGTCGTGTTCGCGTTGGCTTGCGCGACAACCGAGTCAGGGGAGAGTGTCGAGTCCGATGCCGAAGCTTGGGAGCGCCTGTACGCCAGCGGCAGTCGCTGGAGCAAGACCAAAACCGATGCCTCGGCTCTCTACTACGAGCGGGCCTGGCACAAGGCGCAGGCCGTGTTTGCGGTGGGGGACCCGCGCCGCGTCCGCTCTGAACTGGGGCTCGGCGAAGCCTACCGCCGCCAGGGCCAGATCGAGAAGGCGCAGCGGCTGCTCGAGTTGGCGCGTGACCATGCCAGGGCTCTGTCCCCGGCGGAACCGGAACTGCGGGCAGACGTGCTCGAAAGTCTTGGGCTCCTGGAGGTGATGCAGGGCAGGCTCGCCGAGGCCGAAGCGGCCTTCACCGAGTGCGCCGAGATCCGGATCGGCAGCCTCGAACCCACGGCCCCCGAGACGGCAGAGAGCATCGTGCTGCTTGCCGAGGTGCAGCGCCGTCTCGGCAAGCACCGGCTCGCGGAGGTCAATTTGCTGGAGGCGGCCTTGATCTACGGGGACCACGGAGGCCGTTACGCCATACGGATCGCGACGATCCAGAACAATCTGGGGCTTCTCTACCAGGCGATGGAGCGCTTCGACGTTGCGGAACGACAGCACCGGCAGGCGATCGTGACGGCACGGCAGGTCGCGGGCGAGAGCAGTCCGAATGTCGCGATCTATCGCCGGAGTCTTGCAGATCTCTACGCGCGCCAGGGAAAATGGGTCGAGGCGCTGCGGATCTACGAGCAGTCACTCGAGATGCTCAAGCGCTCGGTCGGGTCCGACCACATCGAAACGCGGCTGACGGAGGACCGGATCGAGAAAGTCAAGGCCAGGCTCGGTCGCGGGAATTCACCGTGAGTATTGGCGAAGCGCTGCGTGCAGGCGGAGCCTGTTGACTCTGTTGCCAAGTCCTGCGCGTGGATTAGATCGGGAAACTCGGCTGAGATTCGTGCAGGACCGGCCGTGCCGCGTGTTGCTTCCCGGGGGCGAGGAATAGTGTGTCGAGGGGGATCGCGTCGAGCTCTTTCGCCGTGGCCTCCCGGTCGAAAGGCGTCGCCTTCTGTGGCTCGAACGCCAGGTACACCGTCTCGCGCTAGCGTTCCGCCGTCGGCACCTGCACCGCCTCGCCCCGCACGGACGCCTTTAGGGGCCGCACCGGTGGGTGATCGGGGCGGAGCCGAACGTCGCGTGGTAGCCTGCGAACCGCATGCTGCGGATTGGCGCGCTCTCGCTGCTCTTCGGTCTCTTGCTTCCGGTGCCGGGTGTGTTGGCGCAGCAGGCGCTCAAACCCAGCCTCGAGGGGCCGGCTCTCGTCGAGGCACTCAAGCGCGGCGGCTACGTTGTGCTCATGCGTCATGCAACGACCGAGCACGTGGCGCCTGACCCGCAAACCTTCAACCTTCGTGACTGCTCGACCCAGCGTGTCTTGTCCGAAGAGGGACGCGAGCAGGCGCGGCGCATCGGAAAATCTTTCGCGCGTCTCGGGATTCCGGTGGGGCAGGTGCTGTCGAGCCCCTACTGCCGCTGTCTCGAGACGGGGCGTCTCGCCTTCGGGCGTGTGACCGAGTCGGAGCTGCTTTCGGTCTGGGACACACTGAGTGTGCCCGAGCGGTCCGAGCGCGGCGGAATGGTTCGCGAGATGCTGGCAACGCCGCCGCCACCGGGCGGAAATACGGTACTCATCACGCACACCGGCACGCTTCTCTACAGCTTTGGTCTGAAGACGCGACCCGAGGGAATCGCCCACGTCTTCCGCGCGGCGGACGGGAAGGCGACTTATATGGGTTCTCTTACGCCCGAGGACTGGCCGAGGCTTGCGGGCCTCGAATTCTAGTTTGCATCAGGCCGCGCCAGGCCCTTTTCCTGCGCCACTTGGCGCATCTTCGCCAGCAATGCCTCCGACGGCTGACCGGTCACCTTCAGTCCCTGGGACTTCTGGAAGCTGCGGATGGCCTTGCGGGTTCCGCGTCCGATAACACCGTCTATTTCCCCGATGTCGTAGCCCAGGTCTAGCAGCGACTCCTGGGTGTCGAGTTTGAGCTGGACGGCGCGACGCTCGGCAGCGTAGCCGATGAATCCCTTGCCGAAGGTCGCGGAGGCCGGCAGCTGGCCCGGCCCGGTCGCCTTGGCCGGATGCTTCCGGAGTAGATGTCCCTGGATGGCCCGCGCCAGGTCGCGGTGGTCCTGCGCCGAGTTCTTGCGCAGGACGTTCGAGACCACAGAGACCAGGTAGTAGAGGCGGTTCTGTCCCGCCGGCGATTCGATCATCGCGATGGAGTTCATGTAATTGCGCTTGTTGCCGTGGTACTTCTTGCACGTGAACCCGGGCTCGGGTTCGCAGCTGTAGAGTGAGCCGGACTTGAAGTACACGGCCGACTGGCGCAGCACACCGGACGACCCGTACCGGATACGCCGCTCGGTGACGTACATGAGTCGCTTGATCTCGCGGCTCGACCACTCATCGACGAGCTTGCCCTGCTCCAGCTTGAGCATGAACCGTGTCAGCTCACGAGCCGTTGCGTAGCTGCTCGTGCCGGCGACCCGCTTTTTTCCCTGATGGGTGAAGAAGCTGCCCTGGCGCAGGTAACGCAGGTCCAGGCCGTTGCGTGTCACGGGATCCTGAATGGCTGAGGCGAAGATCTTGCCCCGCGAGTTGTAATTCGTCTCCTCGAAGAAACGCGCCTCTTCCTCGGGAGACGGTGGATAGTTCTTGCCGAAGTATTTCATCAGGATCAACTGTTTCTCGAGCATTGCCGCGGCGGAGTTTGAACTCGGAGACATCATCCAGTCGAGATAGGTCCACATGCTCGCTCGATCGCCCTGTTTGATCGGCTCGCGCCAGACTCTGCCGGTCTTGGGGTCGCTCTTCATCACGGTGTGATGGTCGTAGACGCTGTAGATGTCGGCGGTGATGATGGTTTCGCGCAGGATGCGTTCGCGCGCCTTGATGTCGTCCGGGTGTATGTCCGCCAGCACCTGGAAGATCCCGAGGGCCACCATGATCTTGCCGACGCTGCCTGGGTTCTGGCGCTGGAGACCGTTGACCTCCGCATAACGTGGTGCGTTGATGTCGGAGAGGTCGAGGAGCGCGATACCGTATCGGTCGGCCTCGGGGCCGAGCAACCGCCTCACGGCGGCGGTGAGCTTCGGGTCCGGCGGCGGGAGCTCGAGGCCCCGGTGGTCGAGGAGTCGAAGCTGAACGTCTTTGAGAGGCAGCAACTCGCCGGGCGGCCGCTTCTTGCCCTTGGCTTTGCCGGTCTGCACCATGCGCTGGGCTTTGAGGCGATAGATTCCCGTGTAGTCGTACCCGTCCAGGGGGTAAGCGAGGGCGCCGGGGGCGAAGGGCAGCAGCAGCGCGGCGACGGCGGCAAGACGGGTGAGCGCGAGGCGCATCGGGATCTCCGGAGTGATGGAGAGCGGATTGTATCAGCTGGCATCGGGCTGTCGGTACGGCGTTCCATGTTTTCCGCCCCATTGAGTTTCCAGTCGAGGCCGGGCAAGCGGTGACGACGTGGAACTGCTGCGGCTATGTTTTCTGCCCGCATGAGTTTCCAGTCGAGGCCGGCAAGCGGTGACGACGTGGAACTGCTGCGG
>PBYF01000137.1 GCA_002729515.1 Deltaproteobacteria bacterium | reverse complement strand
CGCGGGTCAGGCGTTCGCAGCCGTGGTGCCGCCCGAAGCCGCGGGTCAGGCGTTCGCAGCCGTGGTGCCGCCCGAAGCCGCGGGTCAGGCGTCCGCAGTTGCCGGGATGCCTGTCACTCCGGTTCAGGCCCCGGCGGCGATGCCCGCCACGGCTGCAGCGGCCCTTGCTCCGAGCCAGGCCGCACCGGCCGCGATCGGTGTCGTGCCCCCGATTGAGGTGCTCCAGGAGGGCGGTCTGATGGACCGGAAGGAGTACATGGGCCGTCTCATTTCGATGGACTTCAAGGATATCGAGATGGCCGACGTGCTGCGCCTGATCGCGGAGGTTTCGGACCTCAACGTGATCGCCGGTGATGAAGTTTCGGGCCGCGTCACGATCCGGCTGGTCGATGTCCCCTGGGATCAGGCTCTCGACGTGATTCTGCTGACCAAGGGACTCGGTTTCATGCGCGTGGGCAACGTGTTGCGCATCGCACCGGCCGAGGTCCTTCGGCAGGAAGAGGAAATGCGACTCCAGGAGAGGCGCGCCCTCGAACAACTCGAAGACCTGATCGTGAAACTCCAACCGGTGAACTTTGCAAACGTGCAGGATATCCGGGGCATGGTCTCACGGCTGCTCTCGGCGCGCGGGACTGTGGACGTGGACAAGCGCACGAATACCGTGATCATCAAGGACATCCCGTCCATCGTGGATGAGGCGACGGCTCTCATCAAGGCGATCGATACCCAGACGCCGCAGGTACTGATCGAGGCGAAGATCGTCGAGGCGAATCTCGACTTCTCGCGAGAATTCGGTGTGACCTGGGGATTCGGTGCTCAGCCGCTGAACGACGCCTTTGACCCGAGCAGCGGTCCGCGAGATCTGGGTAGCGACGCTTTCCGTCTCAATACGACACCGACCTCAGTGGGCAACAATGCGACGTTCATGAATCCGCTGACGGCGGGTCCGACCGGTCTGTTCAACATCGCCGGGTTCCTGCTCGACGAAAAGATCAATCTCGATCTGCAGCTCCAGGCTGCCGAGGTCAACGGGGACGGAAAGGTCATTTCCAGTCCGCGCGTCGTCACGCTCGACAACAGTCAGGCTACGATCGAGCAAGGCGTTTCGATTCCGTTCCAGACCTTCGAGAACGGAGATGCGCAGCTCGAGTTCGTCGATGCCGTGCTGAAGCTCGACGTGACACCGCATATCACCGCTGACCGCTCGATCGTGATGGAGGTCAACGTCAGCCGGAACGCTCCGGACGACTCTGTCTTCACGCTCACGGGTTCGCCCGCGATCTCGAAGAACCAGGTCGATACGGAGACCCTGGTGAAGGACGGCCAGACGCTGGTGATCGGCGGTATCTACGTGATCGACAAGTCCGAGCGACAGTCGCGGGTGCCGTACCTGCACTCGATCCCGATCATCGGGGCCCTCTTTCGCAGCAACGAGATCAGCGACTCCCGCAAGGAATTGCTGATCTTCGTGACTCCCCGGGTGGTCGCCACGCTGCAGACCGCCAGTTGAGCATCGGTCTTTCGGACCCGGAGTAGACGGGGGAAGCTTCGGATCCTCCACGTCGTCTATATTCGGGCGCGATGTGTGGCGGGGGTCCGATCTGGCTCGTGGGCATGATGGGCGCTGGGAAGTCCAGTGTCGGTCGTGTGCTCGCTGCACGTCTCTCTCGCGCCTTCGTCGACACCGATGTCGAAGTCGAGCGGGTCGCGGGCTGCAGCGTGGCCGAGATCTTTGCCTCCGAAGGTGAGCCTGCTTTCCGGCAGCGTGAGCGAGCGGCCGTTGCCGCCTGTGCCGCTTCCGAGGCGGTGGTGGCGTTGGGCGGTGGAGCCGTGGCGGAGCCCGAGATCGCACAGATCGTGGGGGCAGCTGGTACGTCCGTCTACCTGCGAGCGCGGCCGGAGACGCTGCTCGATCGCGTGGGCGACGCCGAGGCGCGGCCACTGCTTGCGGGGCTGGATGGCGCCGGGCGCCTGGCGCGGGTAAGCGAATTGCTGTCGGCCCGGGAGCCGGCTTATTGCGGGGCCCGGGAGCGGGTCGATACCGATGACCGATCCGTCGACGAGGTGGCGGCGGAGGTCGTCTCGCGGCTCCGCCTCGAGCGGGCGGGGATGTCGTGAAGGGCCGGGCGCACGGGAGAGTGCCGCGTCCGCGCAGCGTTCGCGTCGAACTCGGAGAACGCTCGTATCCGGTTCGGCTGGGCCGGGGAACGCTGGGTGAGGTGGGACGCGAAATCGAGCGCCGCACGAAAGCGAGCCGCGCCGCGCTGGTGACCGTGCCGGGCGTCGGCAGGCGCTACGCGGCACGGGCTCTGCGGTCGCTGCGGGGCGCGGGGCTGCGCACCGTACGGATCGACGTTCCCGACGGAGATCGGACGAAGAACCTGGAGCAGGTCGGCCACCTCTACTCGGCTTTCCTGGCCCACGGGCTCGACCGCAGCTCGGTGGTGGTGGCGCTCGGGGGCGGCATGGTCGGAGACCTGGCCGGTTTCGCTGCCGCGAGCTACCTGCGCGGCGTTTCATTCGTACAGATTCCGACCACCGTGCTCGCCATGGTCGATGCCAGCATCGGCGGCAAGGTGGCCGTGAACCTGCCCCAGGGCAAGAACCTGGTGGGCGCCTTCCACCAGCCGCGGCTCGTCTGGATCGACGTCGACGTGCTGCAGACTCTTCCCAGGCGCCAGCTCGCAGCGGGTTTTGCCGAGGTCGTGAAGGCCGGCGCGCTCTGGGATGCGGACTTCTTTGCCCGTGTCGAGCGCGACGCTGAGGCGCTCCTCGCACTCGATCCGCAGCGGCTGATGCCAGTTCTGGCGCGGGCTTGCGCGATCAAGGCGGAGGTCGTGTCCCGGGACGAGAGGGAGGGCGGGCTGCGAATGCTGCTCAACCTCGGGCACACGCTCGGGCACGCCGTGGAGGCGCTGGCGGGCTACGAGGGCGTGCTCCATGGCGAGGCGGTTGCGATGGGCATGGTGCACGCCGCGCGGCGTTCCGAATCGCTCGAGCTTGCGCCCCGGGGGACGGCCGAACGCCTCGAGACGCTGCTGAAGTGTTTCGGTTTGCCCACCGAACTGCCGGCGTACCCTCGAAGCGCTTATCTCGAGGCGCTGCGTGTCGATAAGAAGAGTCGGGGCTCGCGCCTCCGGTACATTGCGCTGCGGGACATTGGTAGAGCGGAGGCCGTGACGCTGACGCCCGCTCGGATTCTCCCGGCGGGCTGGGAGAATCGGAAGCGCCGGGGTGTGGGTCGCACACGGGGGGCCAAGGTGTGAACGACGGCGGTACGACCGAGGGACGGCTCGCTCGACTCCAGGAGGCTGTGGCCCACAGCCTCGAGCTATTGGAGGCCGGCCGCGTCGGAGAAGCTCGGGAAGAGCTCGCGCGCCAGTTGCCGGTCGCAGTGGAGGAGCGCAACGACTCGATCACGGACCACGAGATCGAGGTCGCGTTCGCGAGCGCCGAGGCCGAACGCGAACGTATGGTCGATGCCGATTCGGTTGCCCGGGTGGCTATCGAGCAGGCCGACCGGGAGCTGTCCAACGCGGACGCTCTTGCCCCGCTCGAGGAGCCCCCCGAGGTCGAGGACCCCGCCCCGATGAGCGATCGGTTCGCGACGGCCACCATGGCCGATCTCCTCGAGCAGCAGGGCGACCTCGATGGCGCGGATCGGATTCGGTCGGGTCTCGACCCGTCGGCACCGACCGCGGACCGGCAGGCCCCGCGTCGGGGTCGCCGGAATGCAGTCGCCACCCTCGAGCGTTGGCTCGAGAACCTTCGAGGAGGAGTTCGCGCATGAACTTCGAGAGCATGCTTCGCGCGATTGTCGAGAACTGCGACGGTGGAATCGCCGCAGCACTCATGCAGAGCGACGGGATTCCCGTTGCCGAAGTGACGATCGACCCGGTGTCGCTGACCGAGGAGGTTGCGACAGCCGGCGCCGAGTTCGGGCGCATTCTCGATGAGCTGCGCAAGGCGTCAGACGCCGTGGGCGGCGGTGCGGTCGTCGAGACGACCGTGCATCTGGCCCGGATGGCACTCGTATTTCGCGTCGTGGACGAGGACCTCTTCCTGGTCGTCGCATTGGCACCGGATGGCAACCTCGGCAAGGCGCGCTATCTCATCCGCAAGCAGCTCCTCGCCCTGCGCCAGCTCCTCTGAGAACGGCGCGCCGCGGGCGGGGGAGGGCACGTCATGGCCGAACCGGTGCACATCCTCGTTCTTCACGGACCCAACCTCAACCAGCTTGGGACCCGCGAGCCCGAGGTCTATGGCACGACCACGCTCGAGCAGATCAACAATGATCTGGCCACCGCCGCCAAGGAGTGGGGCGCAGAGATCGAGTTTTTTCAGTCGAATCACGAGGGCGCGCTGATCGACCGGGCGCAGGAAGCGGCGTCCTGGGCCGACGGGATGCTCGTGAACCCCGGAGGACTGACCCACACGAGCGTCGCCCTGCGCGACGCGCTGGCTGGCACCGCGCTGCCGGTCGTCGAAGTGCACATCTCCAATGTCTTCGCCCGAGAGGAATTTCGCCACGAGTCGCTCGTATCGGGGATCGCGCTCGGTGTGATCTCCGGGCTCGGGCCGCACGGCTACCGCTTGGGTCTGGAGGCGCTCGTCCGTCATCTCGGGAGTTAGGGTGCCGATGGACACCTGGCGGCTGCTGCTCGACGGGGACGCCCACGGCTTTTGGAACATGGGTGTGGACGAGGCGCTGGCGGCGTCCGCCGCTGCCGGCGGCCCGGCCACGCTACGCCTTTACGCTTGGCGAGGCGCGTGGCTTTCGCTGGGTTATGCCCAGCGCGCGTCGCCCGAGCGCGCCGGGGCGTGTCGCGCGGCAGGAACCGGGGTGGTGCGTCGGGCCACGGGGGGCCGCGCCGTTCTCCACGGTTCGGATCTGACCTACGCAGTGGCGGCGCACGAGTCGGCACTGCCCGATGGACTCGGGGCGACCTACGAGCTCGTGGGCGATGCGCTGGCCGATGCCTTGGCCGGGCTGGGGATTGCAGCCGAGCGGGCCATACCGACCGGCGCTGCGGGAGCCGGCTTCGACTGCTTTGCGGCCCCAGCCGGTGACGAGTTCTGTGTCGATGGCCGGAAGCTGGTGGGAAGTGCCCAGCTTCGCGCGGGCGGGGCGGTCCTGCAGCACGGCTCCCTGCGTCTGGCGCCGGATCCCCCCGAGGCTTGCCGAGCGGCGGGCTTACCTGGATCTGCCGCCACGAGCCTCGTCGAGATCGGCTGCGCGGCCTCTGCGGAACGGGTTCGGGCCCTGTTGGTGGCGGCGTTCGAGGCTGCGCTCGGCGCATCGCTCCGGCCCGGTCAGCTCACCCGGGCCGAACGGGATCTGGCACGAAACCGGGGAGCATCGCCTCGCCGCAGGGCGGCGAAAGCAGACCGCGATGCCGCTCAAGGGGTTCCGGGCCTCGCCGATACGTAAAGAGCGGAGGGGGGCCTACCCCCACCAGTTGCACCTCCAGCGCGACCGGTCTGCGGCGAGGCGTGCGTGTTGAACAACAAGCGAAAGATCCTGGAATCGGCCCGCAAGCTGGCCCAGAAGGGGTCTAGAGACAAGGCGCTCAAGCAGTACGAGAAGCTCCTCAAGCTCGATCCGCGTGACGCCAAGCTCCGGCTCGAAATCGGCGATGCCCATCGGCGTTGGGGCCAGCTCCAGGAAGCGATCCGGGCCTACACGAAGGTCGCGGAGCAGTACATGAATGAGGGCTTCGACGCCCGCGCCGTCGCCGTCTTCAAACAAATCCAGAACCTCGACCCCGAGCGCTGGGCGTCCTATGCGCCCCTAGCCGAACTCTACCAGCGCATGGGGCTCAACTCTGAAGCGATCCAGTCGCTCCAGACCGCCGCAGACGGTCTGAACACTGAAGGCAAGAAACACGACGCCCTTGAACTGCTGCGCAGGATGGCGAGTCTCGATCCGAGCAATACGACGAGTCGAATCAAGGTCGCCGATCTGCTGCACCAGGAGAACCTGAACGAGGAGGCGATCGCCGAGTACGAGGGTGCGCACGCAGAACTCGAGCGGCAGGGGTCGGGAGAGGCCGCTGCGACGGTGCTGAAGCGGATTCTGGAGATCGAGCCCGAGCGTTCTTCCGCACTCGTTCTCATGGGCCGCAACTTTCTGAATCGTGACCTCGCCGAGCAGGCTGAGCCCTTTGCAAAGCGCGCCGTCGAGGTAGCGCCCGATGAGCCCGCACACTTCGAGTTGCTCGCCGACGTGTACCGCGCCCGGGGATGCGACGACGAGCTTGCAGACACCTACCGTTTCCTCGCCGACCTCTATCACCGGCGTGGCGATGAGGATCGAGCGCGCGAGATCATCCAGCGCTTCGTGCCACCGGAGCACATCGGTTCCGGGCGCGATATGGAGGAGGTGGTGCCGACGCTGGCCGAGACGGGGATCGGCAGTGGTCCGCCGCTGCTGGGTGCCGACTCGCCAGATGCAGCCTGGGGTTCCGAGGAGCTCGAACTTTCGGAGCCAGCGGCACCGCGCAACGATGCCGAGGTCACTCTGTCGGACGCTGTCGCCGCACCGCTTGCAGGGGCTGGAATTCCACTCGAGATGCCCGCGCCGGCACGAGAACTCGACGACGAACTCGCGGACGAGCCGGAGGACGAAGCCGATCCGGATCGGCAGCTTGCCGAGGCGAGTGTCTACCTTCGATACGGCAAACGATCCGAAGCGCTGCGCAACCTGAACGCAGTCCTCGCGCGAGACCCGAACCACCGGGAAGCGCTAGCGAAGCTGGGCGAAGCCCACGCCGATGCGGGCGATTCCGATGCGGCGGTGGGAGCGTGGCTGCGCGCCGGAGAGCTGGCCCAGGAGGCGAGCGACGGTCAGGCGTTGGAACGACTCCGCGATTGCGTCGCCGCGCTCGATCCGGCGGCAGCGAGTGCTCTGGGGGTCGATTCCCCGATCGATGACAACGGAGTTGAGGAGATCTTCGATGTTTCGGAGCCGGGGGGTCCCGAGGTCGCTGTAGACGTCGCCGATGGGTTCAATGGCCCCGAGGGCGCCGAAGATGAGCTCGAGTTGGAGATCGCCGACGCTCCGGTAGCAGGGTTCGAATCCGATCAAAACCCACCGCTGCCGGCGGCCTGCGAAGAGCAGTTCGTTGCGGAGCCGCAAGAGGATCTCACTGCGGCCTGCGAAGAGCAGTTCGTTGCGGAGCCGCAAGAGG
>PBYF01000136.1 GCA_002729515.1 Deltaproteobacteria bacterium | reverse complement strand
GAGGCGGAAGATCTGCCGTGGCGGGAGTCCGAGGCGGAAGATCTGCCGTGGCGGGAGTCCGAGGCGGAAGATCTGCCGTGGCGGGAGTCCGAGGGGGAAGAGCGCTGACGAGGCGCACTGAACGCGTTGGGGAGCTGCTGCGCGGTGAACTGGTCGAGGTGCTGCGGCGTGATGTGTCCGACCCCCGGCTCGGACTCGTGACGGTGACCCGCGTCGACGTAGCACCCGACTTCTCGCAGGCGCTGGTCTTCTGGAGCACGCTGGGGACGCAGATCCCCCCGGACGAAGTGCAGGCGGGGCTCGATGCCGCCGCTGCTTACCTGCGCGGACGGATGGCCCCCCGGCTTTCGCTCAAGCGGATGCCCCGATTGAGTTTCCGCTACGACGCATCGCTCTCCGGGGGTGACGCTACGCTCGACCTGCTGCGGGAGATTGCCGATGAGCCGGAGAGCTAGGCGCGCTCGGAACGAACGGCCGGGGCCCGCCGGGTTCCTGGTCGTCGACAAGCCGGCGGGCTGTACCTCCCACGACGTGGTGGATGCCGCGAGACGCTGGCTCGGAACCCGGCGCGTTGGACATCTCGGGACCCTCGATCCCCTGGCCACGGGTGTGCTGCCCCTCGCCGTGCGCGAGGCCACCAAGCTGGTGCCTTTCGTCGAGGGCGGTACCAAGAGCTACGAGGGGGCGATTCGTCTCGGTACCGACACCGACAGCATGGATGCCGATGGCGCCGTGGTACGTCGCCACGAGGGCCCGCTCCCGGACGAGGCGGCCGTCCTCGAGGCGCTTACCGGCTTTCTCGGTGAGATCGAGCAGGTTCCGCCCATGTACAGTGCGGTAAAGCGCGGAGGGGTGCCCTTGTACCGGCTGGCGCGCCAGGGCAAGCAGGTGGAGCGCGATCCAAAGCGCGTGCGGATTGATCGGATCGAGCTGCTGAAGTACGCACCTCCGGACGTCGAGATCGCCGTGGACTGCTCGGCAGGCACCTATGTTCGAGCGCTCGCCTCGGTGCTGGGAGAGCGTCTGGGCTGCGGCGCCCACCTGGCGCGCTTGCGCCGCACGCGCAGCGGGCCTTTCGGCGCGGAGCAGACAGTGGCGGCGTCGGTGCTCGAGCGCGAGGCCGAGCAGGGGACGCTCGAAGGGCGGCTCGTGCCGCCCGTGAACGTGCTTGGCTTGCCGGTGGTGCGGCTGTCTGGCGAAGCTGCGCAGCGCGTGCGCCACGGAGGTGACGTGGAGGCGCCCGATGCCTCTCTGGCCCCGGGGTCGAAGCTCGCGGCCCTGGGGCCGGGCGGAGAGCTGGTCGCGGTGCTCGAGGCGACACCTGGGCGCCGCCTACACCCCCTGAGGGTGCTCGCGGTCGGCCGCCAGGATTAGCTCGGTTGCCCCCTGCGTATAGCTATGCCACTCTCGCCCGCCACCTCCGGGGGGCGGTGTATTCGTTCCCCAACCTGGTGATAGGAGCAGCCTTCTTGAGTTCGAGAGCGGTCAAGGCAGAGACCATCGGGTCGTTTCGCCAGCACGAGAACGACACGGGATCGTCCGAAGTTCAGATCGCGCTGCTCACAAAGCGGATCGAGGAGCTTTCCGAGCACTTCAAGGTGCACAAGAATGACCATCACTCGCGTCGCGGTTTGCTGGATCTCGTGAGCCAGCGCCGTCGACTGCTGAAATACCTGCGGAGGACAGGTCCCGATCGCTACCGGGCGCTCATCGAGCGCCTGGGGCTGCGTCGCTGAACCAGCCGGCCTTCCCTACGTCACCGGTGGGTCCAGCGGCGCGACAACCGTGCTCGGCGCCGATCGCGGCGTCTTGGAATGCGGAAGTCAGCCATTTGCGAAGTGCGCTCTTCGCGCATTGCTGATTCCGCATTCCATCGCTCCTCGATCTCCATTCCAAAGCCGAGCCACAATGCCCCGGTTGGCAGACGGATTCGTTCTGCGCCGGGCAGGAGATCTATTTCTCATGGCATCCTATTGGTTCGAACCTTCCACCGTCTCGCTAGAGGTCGGCGGGAGAACGATGACCCTCGAAACGGGCCGGCTCGCGAAGCAGGCAGCGGGCGCCGTGCTCGTCAGCTACGGCGAGACTGTCGTCCTCGTCACTGCCGCCCGGGACAAGCCCCGCCCGGGCATCGACTTCTTTCCCCTTGTGGTCGATTTCGTGGAGAAGACATCGGCGGCGGGCAAGATCCCCGGCGGCTTCTTCAAGCGCGAGGGCCGGCTCTCGGACCGCGAGGTGCTGGCGTCGCGCTTCATCGATCGGGCGATCCGGCCGCTCTTCCCAGAGACCTACCGCGACGAGACCCAGATCATCGCGACGGTGCTCTCGGTCGACGCCGAGATTTCGCCGGACATTCCGGGCTTCGTCGGTGCATCGACTGCACTGAGTATTTCGGAGATGCCCTTCCTGGGACCCATTGCCGCCGTCCGGGTGGCAAGGGTCGAAGGCGAACTCGTCGTGAACCCGTCTCCCGAAGCGGTCGGCGAGAGTGATCTCGACTTGGTCGTGGCGGGCAGCCGCAACGCGCTCGTCATGGTCGAGGGTGCGGCGAAGGAGGCGAGCGAGGAGGACATCCTCGGTGCCCTCAAGTTCGCGCACGGAAACATCGTGCCGATCATCGATGTGCAGGAGGAACTGCGCGAACGGGTCGGCAAGCCGAAGCTGGAACTCGGCGAGCCCGAGGACCGATCGGCACTCGCCGCCCAGGTCCGGGAGAAGGCGGAAGCGCGCCTTTCCGAGGCCGTTTCGATCCAGACCAAGGCGGAGCGCTACCGGGCGATCGCTGAGGTCGAAGGCGAGGTTCGCGACGGGTTCGTTGCGGCGTATCGCGGCGACAGCTTCAGCGCCGACACTCTCGATGCAATCGAGGCGCGGCGCGACGGACTCGCGAAGCTCAGCGGAGACGTGAAGGCTGCTCTCCACGACCTCCGTTCGGAGTTGATGCGCAAGCGGATCATCGACGATGGTGTCCGTATCGATGGGCGTGCGAGCGCCGACATCCGTCCGATTGCCTGTGAGGTGCGCTGCGTGCCGCGGCCCCATGGCGTTGGACTCTTCACGCGGGGCGAGACCCAGGGCCTCGTGTTCACGACGCTCGGCGGTCAGAGTGACGCACAGACGATCGATTCGCTCACGGCGCGAACCAGCAAGCGATTCTACCTGCACTACAACTTCCCGCCGTTCTCGGTGGGCGAGGCGCGCATGCAGCGCGGTCCGGGCCGCCGAGAGGTGGGTCACGGCAACCTGGCGGAGCGTTCCCTCGCCGCGGTGCTTCCCGATGCCGAGGACTTTCCGTACACGATTCGCATCGTGTCGGAGGTCCTCGAGTCGAACGGCTCGTCGTCGATGGCCACGGTGTGCGGGGCATCGCTGTCGCTGATGGACGCGGGCGTGCCCATCAAGGCGCCGGTGGCGGGCATCGCCATGGGCCTGATCGAGGAGGGCGACCAGGTTGCGATCCTCTCGGACATCCTTGGCGATGAGGACCACCTGGGCGACATGGACTTCAAGGTTGCCGGCACGAACGATGGCATCACCGCGCTGCAGATGGACATCAAGATCCGCAGCGTCGACTGGAAGGTGATGGAGCAGGCGCTCGAGCAGGCACGTGTCGGGCGGCTCCACATTCTCGACTGTATGGCCCGGGAGACTGAGTCCGAACTCGTGGATTTCAAGGCACGTCCGGAGCTCTCGCGCTACGCGCCGCGGGTGGAGGTGCTCTTCATCAAGCCGGACCGAATTCGCGACGTGATTGGGCCGGGCGGCAAGGTCATCCGCGCTATCCAGGAGACGACGCAGACGAAGATCGACATAGAGGACTCCGGACAGGTGACGATCTTCTCGCCGGATGGGGACGCGCTGCAGCGCGCCCAGCAGATGGTGGAGGAGCTCACCCAGGAGGCGGAACTCGACCGTGTCTACCTCGGCAAAGTGAAGCGGATCACCGATTTCGGAGCCTTCGTGGAGATCTTTCCTGGCACCGATGGACTGATCCACATCAGCCACCTGGCCGAGGGCCACGTCGATCGAGTCGAAGACGTGGTCTCGGAGGGCGACGAGGTGCTCGCGAAGTGCATCGACATCGACCCGACCGGCCGGGTCCGGCTCTCGCGCAAGGAGGCTCTGGTCGACGTGGCCTCGGCGGGCGAATAGCCCGAAGGGAGAACACCGCTGCTCCCCCCCGCGCTTCGAGTGCCCATCGCGCGCCGTCCCGGCACCGGGGACCTGCCGCTGCCCGCCCGGGCGACGGCGGGGGCGGCGGGTTTCGACCTGCACGCGGCGGTCGAGAGCGACCAGGTGTTGGGGCCCGGCGACCGGGTGCTGGTGCCGACGGGCATTTCGATCGCGGTTCCGCCGGGCTACGAGGCGCAAGTGCGGCCCCGCAGCGGCCTCGCCCTGCGCCACGGTGTCATGCTTCCAAACGCTCCGGGTACGATAGACTCGGATTACCGGGGGGAGTTGAAGGTCATCCTGCTCAATGCCGGAGCCGCGCCCTTCACCGTGCGGCGTGGCGACCGCATCGCCCAGTTGGTCTTCGCTCCGGTCGTCATTCCCGAATGGGACGAGAAACCGAGCCTCGAGCCAACGCAGCGCGGCGTCGGCGGCTTCGGCCACACGGGTCTCGGACGGCCGCGGGGGGCCGAAACGGGAGGAGGGGAAGCCTGAGCGAGTTCACGCCGGAGCCCACGGCGAACGCGGAGCCGCCGTTCCACCCGCGCGCTCCGGATCCGTCGCCGTCGCCGCGGCCCGAGCGCAGCGACCTCCCGCTGCGGCTTCTGACGGCTGCGGTCCTGATCCCGTCCATCATCTACCTGATCGTTCTGGGCGGGCTCGTCTTTCTGGCCGCCATCGTGGTGATCGTGCTGCTGGGGCAGCGCGAGTTCTACCGTTTGATCGAGGACAAGGGCGCGAAGCCGATCGCTGCCTACGGTATGGCGGCCGGGGCGGCCCTTCCCGTGGTGGCCTACCTCGGCAACGAGTATTACGCCACGTTGATCCTGACTGCGACCCTGCTCGTGGTCATGGTGCGCGCGGTGGGGCGCGCGCAGATCACCGAGGCTCTGGTAAGCATCTCCGGAACCTTCTTTGGCGTTTGCTACGTGGGCTGGCTCGCATCCCACGCGATCGTGCTCCGCAACTTCGAGCGGGCGGCCAGCGCGCGCTACGGCTCGGATGCCGTCGCTTCGCTGGGTATCGTGCCCGAGTCGGGCAGCTTCTTCATGCTCTTCGCGTTGACGGCGGTGGTGGCCTCCGATGCGGGCGCCTACTTTGCCGGCCGCGCCTGGGGCAAGCGCAAGCTCGCGCCGCGAATCAGCCCGGCCAAGACCATCGAGGGCGCGTTGGGCGGCGTCGTGTGCGGGACCGCCGGCGGGCTGCTCACCAAGCTGATATTCGACTTCTTCTGGCCCGATCTCTCCCGAGCGCTTCCGTGGATGGCCGCGGCCGTCATGGCGGCGGTCGTCGCGGTGGCGGGCATCGCCGGCGATCTGGTCGAATCGCTGCTCAAGCGCGACGCCGAGACGAAGGACACGGGTCATCTGCTGCCGGGGATGGGCGGCGTTCTCGATCGGATCGACTCGCCCTTGCTGGGGGTCCCCATCATGTACTACATGCTGCTCTTTGCAGTCTTCTTGAGGATCAACTGATTGTGATCGAGCGCTACACACGGCCGAAATTGGCGGAGATCTGGTCGGACGAGGGCAGGTACCGCCGCTGGCTCGACGTGGAAATCGCCGTCTGTGAGGTGCGCGGCGAGCGCGGTGAGATTCCGGCCGACGCGGTCCACAGCATCCGCGAGAAGGCCTCCTTCGATGTCGCTCGCATTGCCGAGATCGAGGGCGAGGTCCGCCACGACGTGATCGCTTTCCTCACAAACGTAGCCGAACACGTGGGCCCGGATGCGCGCTGGGTTCACTTCGGCATGACATCGAGCGACGTGCTGGACACGGCGCTGGCGCTGCAGATTCGCGATGCGGGCGCGCTGCTTCGGGAGGGCGTGACCCGGGTGGCGGAGGTGCTGCGCCGCCGCGCCCTCGAATTCCGCCACACGGCCTGCATCGGCCGCACCCACGGCGTGCACGCTGAGCCCACGACGTTCGGGCTGAAGCTCCTGGTCTTCCACGCGGAGATGGTTCGCAACGCAGCGCGTCTCGAAGCCGCACTCGCGGGGGCCTGCGTCGGAAAGCTCTCCGGAGCGGTGGGTACGTTCGCTCACCTGCCTCCGGAAGTGGAGGAAGGTGTCTGCACGCGGCTCGGCATCGGATTCGAGACCGCTGCGACCCAGGTGGTGCAGCGCGACCGCCACGCCCACCTCGTCGGCGTGCTCGCGCTCATCGCGTCGAGTCTCGACAAGATCGCCGTCGAGTTTCGTCACTTGGCCCGCACCGAGGTCCGCGAGGTCGAGGAGGAGTTCGGCGAGGGACAGAAAGGCTCCTCGGCCATGCCGCACAAGCGCAACCCGTGGCGTCTCGAGAACGTCTCCGGCCTCGCACGGGTACTGCGCGGCACTGCGGTGGCGGCGCTCGAGAACATGGCGCTGTGGCACGAGCGCGACATCAGCAACTCTTCGGTCGAACGCATGATCTTGCCCGATGCGACGGCGACTCTCGACTTCATGCTCCAGCGACTCGCCGGCCTGGTGGAGACGCTCGTCGTTCACCCGGACCGCATGCGAGAGAACCTCGAGCTGACTCGCGGACTCGCTTTCAGCGGCACGCTACTGCTGGCGCTGGCCGGAAAGGGCGCTTCCCGCGAGGATGCTTACCGATTGGTACAGGGCCACGCCATGGAGACGTGGGACCATGGCGGCGATTTCCGCGACCGTGTCCTGGGGGACGCGGAGATCACCGGGCTTCTCTCGAAGGAGGAGATCGAACGCGCGTTCAGCCTCGACGAGGCGCTGCACCACGTCGACGCCATCTTCGAACGCACCCTGGAGGACGCAACGTGAAGGCATTGGTGCACGTCACCCTCAAGCCCGAGGTCCTGGACCCCCAGGGCAAGGCGATCCAGAAAGCCAGCGCGCAACTTGGTTACGACAGCGTGCGCGCGGTGCGCCAGGGCAAGGTCTTCGAGTTGGAGATCGACGCGGCCGACGAAGAGGCTGCGCGCCGTCTGCTGGGTGAGCTCTGCGAGAAATTGCTGGCGAACCCGGTGATCGAGGACTACCGCGTGGTGCGCATCGAGTCCTAGCGTGTCCGTGCCGTGGTTTGCGGACGGGTTGCGCTTCGCGTGCACGCGCTGCGGAAACTGCTGCCGAGGCGCCGGTTCGGTGCGCGTCAGCGACGCCGAGATCGTGCGCCTGTCCCGCCGTCTTGCGCTCGATGACCTCGAATTCCGCGCCATGTACACGCGTCGTCTTCGGGGTGGCGACGTCAGCCTGCGCGAGACTCGCGAGAAGGCCTGCGTCTTCTACGATCCGGCCGTTGGCTGCCGCGTCCATTCGGACCGGCCTCTTCAGTGCCGCAGCTGGCCTTTCTGGAGCGCGGTCGTGCACTCTCCGGAGCGTTGGGCTGAGGAGGCCCAGAACTGCCCCGGCATGAACCGCGGGCCCCGCCGAGATGCCGGTCATATCGCCCGGACCGCCGAGCGGGACGGCACCTCGATGGGCAGAACCGCTCAGGGCAGCTTGCGCCGGCGGTAGTGACGGATCAGGGCGCGGGTCGAGGAGTCGTGGGAGGCGAGTTCGGGCTCTTCGGCGCACGAAAGAGCCGGGGTGATTCGGCGGGCGAGGGTCTTGCCGAGTTCGACGCCCCACTGATCGAACGAGTCGACGTTCCACAGCGTTCCCTGCACGAAGACCTTGTGCTCGTAGAGCGCGAGGAGGGCGCCGAAGCTCTCGGGAGTGAGGCGATCGGCAAGCAGAGTGTTGGTGGGCCGGTTGCCCGGGAAACTGCGATGGGTCACGAGCTCTTCGGCCACGCCGTCGGCGCGAACCTCGTCCGGTGTGCGGCCGAGGGCCAGTGCTTCGGTTTGGGCGAAGAGATTCGACATCAGCAGGTCGTGGTGGTCTCCGGTCGGGTGGAGGCTCTGGCAGAAGCCGATGAAATCGCAGGGAACGAGCCGGGTTCCCTGGTGGAGGAGTTGGAAGAAGGCGTGCTGTCCGTTGGTACCCGGCTCACCCCATACGATCGGACCGGTGGTCCAGTCAACCGGAGTGCCATCGAGAGCGACCGATTTTCCGTTGCTCTCCATGTCGAGCTGCTGGAGGTAGGCGGGGAGCCGCGCCAGGTACTGGTCGTAGGGGATGACAGCGGTGCTCTCGGTGCCAAGAAAGTTCGCGTACCAGACCCCCAGGAGGCCGAGCAGGACCGGGAGGTTGCGTTCGAAGGGCGCCTCGCGGAAATGCCCATCCATCGCGCGGAACCCCGAGAGCATCTCACCGAAGTGCTCCGGACCGATCGAGAGCATGAGCGAGAGTCCGACGGCCGAGCCGATCGAGTAGCGGCCCCCCACCCAGTCCCAGAATCCGAAGCTGTTCTGCGCGTCGATTCCGAAGCGTGCCACGGCTTCGGCGTGGGTCGAGACGGCGACGAAGTGGCGGGCCACCGCCGCGTCGGTCCCCAGCGCCTCGACGATCCAGCGCCGCGCCGTGTGCGCGTTGGTGAGTGTTTCCTGGGTCGTGAAGGTCTTCGAACAGACGACGAAGAGCGTCTCGGCGGGATCGAGATCGAGTGTTTTCTCGGTGAAGTCCGTGGCATCGATGTTCGAGATGAAGCGCAACGTGAGGTTCCGGTCCGCGTAGGCGCGGAGCGCATCTGTCGCCAGGGCGGGGCCCAGGTCCGAGCCGCCGATTCCAAGATTGACCACATTGCGAATTGGACGGCCCGTGTGGCCCAGCCAATTGCCGCCGCGCACGCACCCGGCGAAGCTGGCCATGCGGTCGAGCACCGTGTGGACCTCGGGTACGATATCGACGCCATCCACCTCGATGCACGCGTCGCGGTCCGCACGCAGGGCCACGTGGAGTGCGGCGCGGTTCTCGGTCGTGTTGATGCGCTCGCCGTCGAACATCGCGTCGATGCGCCCGCGCAGCCCAGCGTCGGTGGCGAACTCGAAGAGTAGTGAGAGCGTCTCGTCGGTGACACGGTTCTTCGAGTAATCGAGGCGCCAGCCCGCACCCTCCGCGGCCAGCCGTTCTCCGCGGTCGGGCTCTCGGGCGAAGAGGTCGCGCAGCGTGTGCGGGGCGAGTGCCGCCGCGTGCTGTTCGAGGCGCTTCCAGCTGCTCGAGTCGGTGGGGCGCGGCATGCCGCCCGCCTCAGAGGCCCAGGTTCCGGCGGATGCGCGTCTCAGGGGGCTCGACGTCGGGGGCGAAGTCGCGGCCGCTGATCTGCTCGTAAGCCTCGATGTAGCGGCGGGCGGCTTCGCAGCGGACGGCGATCGGAAGCTCGGGTGGCGGACCTTCGCCCCGCCAGCCCTGCTCGACGTACCAGCGGCGTACGTACTCCTTGTCGAGGGCCTCGGGGTCGCGGCGATTCGCGAGCGCGCGTTCGTAGCTGGCCCGGTACCAGTAGCGGGACGAATCGGGCGTGTGGATCTCGTCGATGACGACGATCCGGTTGTCATCGTCGAGCGCCAACTCGTACTTCGTATCGACGAGGATGAGCCCCTGGCGCTCGGCGTGGTGCTGGCCGGCGGAGAAGAGTTTGCGGCATAGGGCGGCAGCCTCGTCGTAGAGGGGCTCGTCGATCGCGCCGGTCGCGATCAGCTCCTCGCGCGACGTGAGCTCGTCGTGTAAACCCTTCGGCGCCTTGGTGGTCGGCGTCAACAGCGGCTCGGGCAGGGGCTCGTGCTTGTGGAGGCCGTCGGGCAGCAAGTGGCCGCAGTAACTGCGGGCGCCCTCGTCGTAAGCCGTCCAGATCGACGTCGGGCTCGAGCCCGTGAGGTAGCCGCGGTAGACGAACTCGACCGGAAGCGGCCGGCACTCGCGCACCACCGAGACGTTCGGATCGGGGACTTCGAGCAGGTGGTTGGGCGCGAGATCGGCCGTGTGCCCGAACCAGAAGGCGGCGATCTGGTTCAGTACCTGGCCTTTGAAGGGCAGCGTGTCCACGATGATATCGAAGCAGCTGACGCGATCCGTGACGACGATGAAACGACGTTTGTCGTTTCCGATGTAGCAGTCGCGGACCTTGCCTTCTTCGGGTCTTCCGAGCTCGCTGAGGTCGGTTGCCCGAAGTGTTCGCGCGCACTGTTCCTCGAGCAGTCTGGGATCCATACCCACGGTCTACCCCCGTTGATGATGGGTCGGTATAACCCTCTCCGCGTAGACGAAGCAAGGGCTGTCGAGGATCGCAGGCTCGATCATTGTGGCGGGCCGGTCAGCTGTGCGGGGTAGGCCCCGAGCTGATAAACTGGGCCTGTCCCCACACAGGTGCACCGCGCCCCGGAGGAATACGCTCGTCCTCGCGGGAGCGGTGTTCCGAGAGGTCCCCCAGTTTGCTCGCCGTCGTCCAGTTTCCGGGATCGAATGACGATCGCGATATGCGCTTCGCGTTCAAGGCGGTGCTCGGCGCCGACTCCAGGCTCGTCTGGCACAAGGATGCCGAGCTGCCCGCAGATACCAGGGCCGTCGTCTGCCCGGGCGGCTTCTCCTACGGGGATTATCTGCGTGCTGGCGCCATGGCGAACCACTCCCCGATCATGGCGGCGGTGAAGCGCTTCGCCGACGCGGGTGGGCCGGTGCTCGGTGTGTGCAATGGCTTCCAGGTGCTCTGCGAATCGGGCCTACTCCCAGGAGCACTGATGCGCAACCACGGGCTCCATTTCGTGTGCGACTTCCCCCATCTGCGGGTCGAGCAGGCTGCGGCACCGTTCACCTCGCGCGCCCGCGTGGGCCAGGTGCTGCGCCTGCCGATCAAGCACGGAGAGGGCGCGTACGTGGCTGATCCGGCGCTGCTCGCGGCTCTCGAGAGCGACGGGCGCGTGGTGCTGCGTTACTGCGAGGCCGGGGGTGCCGTCAGCGACACGGCAAACCCGAACGGATCGGTCGCCAACGTGGCGGGGGTGCGCAATGCGCGGGGCAATGTGATGGGTCTCATGCCCCACCCCGAGCACGCTGTCGAAGCGGGGATCGGCGGGACGGACGGTGCCGTCGTGCTCGGCTCGCTGCTCGATGCGGTTCGCGAGGGCTGGAGCGGGTGAGTTCCGTCCCCGGAGTGGACCTTTCTCTCGCCCTCGAGCACGGGCTCACCGAGGAAGAGTGGGAGGGCATCGTCTCGATCCTCGGGCGCACTCCGAGCTATCCCGAACTCGGGATCTTCTCCGTGATGTGGGCTGAGCACTGCTCTTACAAGTCGAGCAAGGTTTATCTGAAGACGCTTCCCACCGAGGGTCCGCACGTCATCGAAGGTCCCGGCGAAAACGCCGGTGTCGTCTCGATCGGAGACGGTCTGGCGGTCGTCTTCAAGATCGAGAGTCATAACCACCCGTCTTTCATCGAGCCGAAGCAGGGTGCTGGGACTGGCGTCGGGGGGATCCTCCGCGACGTGTTTACCATGGGCGCGCGCCCGATCGCCTCGCTCGATTCGTTGCGCTTCGGCCCGATCGACGACCCGAAGCACCGCTACCTGCTCCAGGGCGTGGTGGACGGCGTCGGCGGCTACGGCAACCCGGTTGGCGTAGCGACCGTTGGGGGCGAAACCTGGTTCCACGAGTGCTACCGCGGAAACATTCTGGTGAATGCATTCAGCCTGGGCCTCGTGGAAGAGGAGGGTGTCTTCCGCGCCCATGCAAGTGGCGTGGGCAACCCCGTCATCTACGCGGGCAGCAAGACCGGCCGCGACGGGATCCATGGTGCCAGTCTGCTGGCTTCTGCAGAATTCGATGAGGGCAGCGAGGCCAAGCGGCCCACGGTGCAGGTGGGTGATCCGTTCACCGAGAAGTGTCTCATCGAGGCGTGCCTCGAGCTGATGAAGACCGGCACGGTCGTCGGCATCCAGGATATGGGCGCCGCCGGTCTCACGTGCTCGTCGTTCGAGATGGCGGGTGCGGCTGGCAACGGGATCGATCTCGATCTCGACCGAGTGCCGCAGCGCGAGGAGGGCATGACCCCCTACGAGTTGCTCCTGTCGGAGAGCCAGGAGCGGATGCTCCTGGTGGCGCAGGCGGGGCAGGAGGAACGCGTCTTCGAGATTTTCCATCGCTGGGATCTGGATGCGGCGGTGGTGGGCACCGTCACGACCGGCGGCCGCATGAAGGTGCGCTGGCACGGCGAGACCGTGGTCGATATCCCGGTGGCCCCGGTGGCGCAGAGTTCGCCCGAACTCGAGCGGCCGACGCGCGAGCCCGCCGCGCTGCGCGAGCGTCAGAAGCTGGACCTGGCCGCCGTAGTGCCGGAAGACGACCTGCAGGGCGCGCTCGAGGCGCTGCTCGACACACCGAATCTGGGCTCGAAGTCCTGGGTCTGGCGGCAGTACGACCAGCTGGTGCAGGGCGGGACGGTGGCGGGCCCCGGCGGCGATGCGGCGATGGTGCGCATCACGCGGGAGGACGGGACGCCTACACAGAAGGCCGTGGCGCTGGCCGTCGACTGCAATCCCCGCTGGTGTTGGCTCGATCCCTACACCGGCACGCAGGCCGCCGTCGCCGAGGCTGCACGCAACGTGGCGTGCACCGGCGCGACGCCGCTGGCGCTCACCAATTGTCTCAACTTCGGAAACCCCGAGAAGCCGGAGATCATGTGGGAGTTTGCCGAGGCGACGCGGGGGCTCGGCGACGCGGCCCGTGCCCTCGGGACGCCCGTCGTCTCGGGCAACGTCTCGTTCTACAACGAGACCTCGGGCCGCGCGATCTTCCCCACGCCCACGATTGCCATGGTGGGCCTGCTCGAGGACTGGGAGCGCCACGCCGTTTCGCATTTCACCAGCCCCGGCCTCGCGGTATTGTTGCTCGGTGAGACCCGCGAGGAGGTGGGCGGCAGCGAGTGGCTGGCGCTGCGGCGCGGACTCGAGGCGGGGCATCCGCCGGTCGTGGACCTGGAGCATGAGCGTCGCCTGCACGCGCTTCTGGCCGAGGGTGTCGCCGCTGGTTTCATCGTTACGGCGCACGACGTCTCGGACGGAGGCCTCGCAGTGGCGCTTGCAGAGTGTGCGATCGCCGGGCCCGAGCGCATCGGAGTGGATGCCGTATTTGCGGACCCGCTGCGGCCCGACGCGCTGCTCTTCGGCGAGTCGACCGGGCGGATAATCACTGCCAGCCACGACGCCGGTGCGCTGCTCGCGCTGGCCCGGCGGCACGGGATTGCGGCGTATGAGGTCGGTAGAACCGGAGGTGCCCGTCTCGTGATCCGGCCGCCCGACGGCGGGGTCTGGATCGACGCCGATGTCGCGGAGCTGCACGCCGCCTGGGCGGGTGCGCTCCCGCGGCGCCTCGCAACTTCCGGGGAACGCCGATGATGCGCAGCGACGAGGCGGTGGAATTGTTGCGGGAGCGCGAACGCGACCATTTCCGCGACGAGTGCGGTGTCTTCGGAGTGCACGGGCATGGAGAGGCCGCAAACATCACCTACCTGGGGCTCTACGCCCTCCAGCACCGCGGACAGGAAAGCTGCGGCATTGTTTCGTCGAACGGGCGCGAACACTACGTACACCGCGCCATGGGTCTGGTGGCCGATGTCTTCGGCGAGAAGACACTCGATAAGCTTCCTGGACGCCACGCCATCGGGCACGTGCGCTACTCGACCGCCGGGGCAAGCCAGCTCCGCAACGCACAACCCTTCTGCGCGACCACCGACGCCGGCCCGGTCGCCATTGCCCACAATGGGAATCTGGTCAACGCGGGTGTGATTCGCCGTGAGCTCGAGGGTCGCGGTGCCATTTTCAGCACTGCAGTGGACAGCGAGGTGATCGTGCAACTCTTGGCGCGATCGCGGGAACACAGCCTCGAGGAGCGGCTCATCGATGCGCTGTCGCGTGTGAAGGGCGCCTTCAGCCTGGTGGTGATGACGCCCGATGCCCTCATCGCGACCCGCGACCCGCACGGCTTCCGACCGCTGTCGCTGGGCCGGCTCGATGGAGCCTGGGTGGCCGCGAGCGAGACCTGCGCCCTGGACCTGATCGGTGCCAGCTTCGAGCGCGACCTCGATCCCGGCGAGGTGGTGGTCGTGCGGCGCGGACGGCTGCGCACGCTGCGGCCCTTCACGCCGGCCCCGCGAGAGCGTTTCTGCATCTTCGAGTACATCTACTTCGCCCGACCCGATTCGAATCTCAATCGCACGAATGTCTACAGCTTCCGCAAGGAGCTGGGCCGCGCCCTGGCGCGGGAGCATCCGGTGGATGCGGACCTGGTGGTGCCGGTGCTCGACTCCGGAAATACGGCGGCGCTGGGCTATGCCGAGGAGGCTGGCATTCCCTATGAGCAGGCAATGATTCGCAACCACTACGTGCGCCGGACGTTCATTGAGCCCGCCCAGTCGATCCGTCACTTCGGAGTAAAAGTGAAGCACAACGCCGTGCAGGGCGTGCTCGTGGGAAAGCGTGTCGTACTCGTCGATGATTCGATCGTCCGGGGCACGACGCTGACCAAGCTCGTCACGATGCTTCGCAGCGGTGGAGCGCAGGAGGTGCACGTGCGGATTTCATCGCCGCCAACGATCGGGCCCTGTCACTACGGGATCGATACCCCGACGCGGGAGGAACTCATCGCCGCGGTGCACACGGAGCAGGAGATCCGCAACATCATCGGCACCGATACGCTGGGTTACCTCTCCCTCGAAGGACTGCGACGCACGGCCGAAGGCCTGAAACACGGCTTTTGCGACGCGTGCTTCTCGGATGAGTACCCGGTGGCTATCGAGGACGAAAAGACGACACCGCAACTGTCGCTCTTCCGGGAAGTGGAGGAGGAGCACTAGCCGTGAGTGCCGCGTTGCAGGGGATGCTGACTCGGGAGGAGTTGGAGCGGGAGGTCACTCAGGGGAATATCGACACGGTGGTGACCGCACTGCCGGACCTCTACGGGCGGCTCGTGGGCAAGCGCATTCACGGGCGTTTCTTCGTCGAGGAGGTGCTGTCGCAGGGCATGCACCTATGCGATTACCTGCTCGCCTGCGACATGGAGATGGATCCGACTCCGGGCTACGCGTTCGCGAGTTGGGAGAGCGGCTACGGGGACCTCCACGCGCTGCCCGATCTCTCGACGTTGCGGCGTGTGGCGTGGCTCGAGCGCACAGCGCTGGTGCTCTGCGACAGCCAGGTCACCGGGACTGGTGAGCCCATCTGCGTGGCACCGCGGCAGCTGCTGCAGGCGCAGCTCACTCGCGCCGCCGCGCGGGGGCTGCATCCTCAAATGGGAAGCGAACTCGAGTTCTTCCTGTTTCGCGACGACTACCGCGCGGCGCGGGAAAAGGGCTATCGGGATCTCGCAAAGAGCCAGGGCTACGTCGAGGATTACCACATCCTGTCGGGAACGTTCGTCGAACCGGTGATTGGTGCGATTCGCCAGCTGGTCGACGCTTCGGGCATTCCCGTGGAGTTCAGCAAAGGCGAGTGGGGCCCCGGCCAGCACGAGATCAACCTGCGCTATGCACCGGCGCTCGAAATGGCAGACCGCCATGTGATCTACAAGTTGGCTGCAAAGGAAATCGCCGGAGCCGCGGGGATGGCCGTGACGTTCATGGCGAAGTGGCACGAGGATCTGGCCGGAAGCTCGTTTCACGTGCACATGAGCCTCACGGACGATGAGGGCGAGCCGGTCTTCCCGGGCAGCGGCCCACTCGACGGAGCGCCGACTACCGCGTCGGATACGTTCCGCTGGTTCCTGGGCGGGCTGCTTGCTTACCTGCGTGAGTTCACGCTGCTGCTCGCGCCGAATACGAACTCCTACAAGCGCTACCGCCCGGGCACCTTTGCCCCCACCGGGATCGCGTGGAGCTGGGACAATCGCACGGCTGGCTTGCGCATCGTGGGAGCGGGGCCTTCGCTGCGCATCGAGTGCCGGGTGCCCGGGGCAGACGCCAATCCCTACCTGGTCTACGCGGCTCTGCTCGCGGCAGGACTGGCGGGGCTCGAGGAGCGGATCGATCCGGGGCCTGCGTTTCGGGGCGACGTCTACGGTGCTGGGGAACTGCCGCAGGTTCCGCACACCCTGACCGAGGCGGTCGCTGCGTTCGAAGCCAGTGCCACGGCACGGAAAGCCTTTGGGACCGAGGTGGTCGAGCACTACCTGCACTTCGCGCGCAGCGAGGCTGCCGGCGTCGCTGCGCGTGTCAGTGACGTCGAGCGCGCCCGCTACTTCGAGCGCGTCTGACGCGGCGAGGCGGCATTCGACCGTCAGAGTCACGGAGAGAGCGCCAGCGGCCGATAGGCCGTAGGGGGGGGGAAGGGTATTCCCCCGTGGAGGCTCCGTGGCGGATACGCGGCGCAGGCTGATCGTCGGCTTCGACCGTGCCGAGGCGTTCCGGCACGAGTACGCCGCAAACCTGCTGAACGGCGGCGTCTTTATCGCCACGGACGAAGCGGTTGCGTTGCGCGAGCGGGTCCGGGTCGAGCTTCGGCTGCGCTTTTGTGGGTGTTCCCGAGTCCTCGATGGTGAAGTCGTGCATCGCGTGACGCCCGAACTCGCCGCGATGGGCGCCCCGGTGGGCGTGGCCGTGCAGTTCGAGGGCAGCCTTACGGCGCTGCGGGGGCAACTCGAGCCTCTGCGGGAAGCGGCGGGCGCGCCCGAATCCAAGTTCCACGACCCGGGCCGTCGACGCGCGCGGCGCACGCACGCGCGTGTGCCCGCACGCATCGAAGCCCGGAATGGCACCAGCGCCGGCCACACTCGCGATCTGAGCCAGACCGGGGTGATGGTGTCCGTGGGTGAGCGTGAGTTGCCCGTGGGCGAGCGCGTTCGGATCGTGCTCGTGCTCCCGGACTCCGGTGAGTGCATGGGCGTCGGGGGCGTCGTGGTGCGGCAGGCGAGGAGCGAAGGTGCGGTTTCCGCGGTGGCCATCGAATTCGAGCCCCGCGACGGTGAGGAGTCCGCCCTGCGACACTTCGTCGAAGCGGTCCAGACGTCGGAGCACGCGCGGCGCATCGGAGGCATCACGGGTGACCTCACGGAACTCGGCGTGGGCAACCTGCTCCAGATGTTCGCCAGCGGTTCCCAGGCCGGCACGCTCACGCTGCGTCGCGGCGAACGGGAGGGCATCGTCGGCTTCGAGGGGGGCTTGTTGCGCTTCGTTCGCGCGGGTCCCGTTGCGGGGATGAAGGCGCTGGTGCGGCTGCTGAGCTGGAATGAGGGCAGTTTCGAGTTCCACACGCGGCTCGACCCGGTCGAGGGCATGGCCGAGCCCCGGATGCTCGACGCCGCGCTGCTCGAGGCGCTCACCCTGATGGATGAGGACCGTCACGCGGGACCGCACCCGCTCGATTCGAAGGCGAGGCCTCGCCTGGCGGACGAGAGCTGCGCCGCAGAGGAGCCGCTCACCAAGACCGAGGCCGCCGTGCTCGACCTCGTGCGCGCGGGTTCATCGGTGGAGCGGATGGTCGCCGTTCTTCCCGAACCCGATCCGCTGATCCACCGCGCTCTGGCTGTGCTGCTCGACCGCGGCACGATCGCCGTGTGATAGCCTCCGCCGCGGTGGCGGGACGACTCGAAGGGCGCGGCGCACTCATCACCGGGGGGGCGAGCGGAATCGGCCGGGAGGCCGCCCTGCTCTTCGCCGCCGAGGGGGCGCGCGTGGCGGTGGTCGATGTGGCGGACGCCGATGGGGCGGGTGTCGTCGCGGAGATCGAAGCCACGGGTGGAATCGCGCATTGCGTGCGCGCCGATGTCTCGCGGAGCGAGGAGGTTGCGGCGGCGGTGGCCGAGGCCGAGCGTGTCACTGGTGCGCTGCACGTCCTCTTCAACAACGCCGGCATCTTTCCCAGTGCCGACGGCTCCCCGACCCACACCGACGAGTCGATCTGGGATCGGGTCATGGAGGTGAACCTCAAGGGTGTCTTTCTGTGCTGCAAGCACGGCATCCCGGCGCTGCTGCGGGCGGGCGGCGGCTCGATCGTGAACACCGCTTCGTTCGTCGCTGTGATGGGGGCCGCGACGTCTCAGATTGCGTACACGGCGAGCAAGGGCGGCGTTCTGGCCATGACGCGTGAGATCGCCATCGAGTACGCTCGCCAGGGGATTCGCGCCAATGCGCTGTGTCCCGGTCCGGTCGACACGCCGCTGCTCCGCGAACTGCTGGCGGATCCCACCGCCCGGGCGCGTCGGCTGACCCACGTTCCCATGGGTCGCCTCGCCCAGGCCGCTGAGGTCGCACGAGCCGCGCTCTACCTGGCCTCCGACGAGTCGTCGTACGTGAACGGGACCACGTTCCTGGTGGACGGCGGCATCACGTCTGCCTACGTGACGCCCGAAGAGGTCTAGACCCCGCCGCCGGCGCTCTTCGAGATGTTGCGCCGCACGAGCGTGTCCCGGAGATGCCGGACGTCGTCGCGTTCGGGATGGTCGACCGTGTAGTGGAGCCCGCGGCTTTCCCCGCGCTGCTCGGCGCAGCGGATCACGAGCCTCGCCACCGTGGCCAGGTTGCGCAGCTCGACCAGCCCTGGGGTGAGCTTGAAGTTCCAGTAGTACTCCGAGATCTCCTCGCGCAGTAGCTCGATGCGCCGGCGTGCACGCGCCAGTCGCTTGTCGCTGCGCACGATGCCGACGTAGTTCCACATGAACCGGCGGATCTCGTCCCAGTTCTGGGTGATCACGACCGCCTCGTGGCTCTCGGTGGCATCGCCTTCCTCCCAGGGCCGGGTGCGCTCCGGTGGGGAAACTCCGTCACGCAATCGTGCGATCGTCGCGTGTGCGGCGCCGTCGGCGAAGACCATGCTCTCGAGCAGGGAGTTCGAGGCGAGGCGGTTGGCCCCGTGAAGGCCCGTGCTGGCTACTTCGCCGGCTGCGAAGAGGTTGGGAAGGTCGGTTTCACCGCTCAAGTCGGTCCGGACTCCGCCGCAGCAGTAGTGGGCGGCCGGGACCACCGGAATTGGCTCGCGTGTGGGATCGATGCCAAAACTGCGGCAGCGCGCGACGATGTGGGGAAAGCGTTCCTCGACGTACGAGGCGTCGCGGTGCGTGATGTCGAGGGCAACCCAGTCGTCTCCAGAGTGCTTGAGTTCGGTATCGATCGCGCGAGCCACGACGTCGCGTGGCGCCAGGTCGCCCAGTTCGTGGTAGCGCTCCATGAAGGCGCGGCCGGAACGCCTACGCAGGGTTCCCCCCTCACCGCGCACCGCCTCGGTGATCAGAAACGACTTGGCCTGGGGGTGGTACAGGCAGGTGGGGTGAAATTGTACGAACTCCATGTTCGAGAGCGTCGCGCCCGCGCGGTAGGCCATGGCCATTCCGTCACCGGATGCGATGTCGGGGTTGCTCGTGTAGAGGTAGACCTTGCCCGCGCCTCCGGTGGCCAGCAGTGTCACGCGCGCCAGGAAGCGCAGGACCCTGCCGCTGTGGGAATCGAGCACGTACGCCCCGAGTGCCGCATCCGGGCCGGAGGCGCCCAGACGCGCGCGGGTGAGGATGTCGACGCCGCAGTGGTCCTCGTGGATGCTGATGTTGGGGTGCGCCCGGGCACGGTTGAGCAGCGCCGTCTCGATCTCCTGCCCCGTGGTGTCCCGGTGGTGGAGGATGCGCCGGTGGCGGTGGCCACCCTCGCGGCCGAGGTCGAAGCGAACCGTTTCTCCCGGTGGCTGCGGGACGGCATCGAATTCGGTTCCGAACTTGAGGAGCGCGTCGATCATGTCCGGACCGCGCCCGACCACGTGTCGCACCACGGCCTCGTTGCAGAGGCCGGCACCGGCGACCAGGGTGTCTTGGACGTGGCTTTCGATGGAGTCATCGGGCGAGAGCACGGCGGCAATGCCGCCCTGGGCCCAGTTGGTGGCCGAGTCGGCGGCCTGCTTCTTGGTGACGAGTGCCACCGTGGCGTGCTCTGCGACCCGCAGCGCGTAATAGAGCCCGGCGATCCCGCTCCCGATCACCAGGACATCGCTGGAATAGACATCGTTTTGCGGCAGTTCGCTCACGCAACCTCTGGGTTTCGATCCTCAGGAACCAGCTCGGGGACTCCGATAGCACCTGTCAGCAACGGATCAGTCTATCTGCCACGGGGTGGACAGGACAATCGGGCTTCCCCGGGGGGAAACTGGGGGGCTCGGAACCGGAGTGAGGCTGTTGTTGGGATTCGGCAAGCGCCGGGCACGCGGAAGGGCGGTGCGCATCGCGGGATGCGGACTGCTGCTGCTGGGCTGCATCGAGGCCGGTATGATGGCGGCAGGTGGCATGGCGCTGCTCGGCCTCGCAGCGCCGGCCGGCGCCGGCGGTCGGATCTGGAGCTACACGGACGAGCAGGGCGTTACTCACTTCACGAACATCCGGCACGACGGCCGCTACCAGCGCGTGGCCTTCGAGAAGTCGGGGAGCAGCCAAGGCCGCGCGCCGCGTCACGGGCAGTTCGACGGGATCATCGGCCTCACGGCCCGGGAGCAGAGTCTGCAGCCCGCCCTGGTGAAGGCCGTAATCGCTGCAGAATCGAACTTCGATCCGGCGGCAGTATCCCACAAGGGAGCCCAGGGTCTCATGCAACTCATGCCCCAGACCGCCGCTTCTCTTGGGGTGTTGGACCCCCTGCATCCCATGGAAAACGTGCGGGGAGGCTCGGTCTACCTGCGCCGGATGCTCGATCGCTACGGCGATCTCGAGCGAGCGCTCGCCGCCTACAACGCGGGACCGGATGCCGTGGATCGCTACGGCGGCGTGCCTCCCTATCGGGAGACTCAGGCTTACGTGCGCCGGGTTCTGACCTACTATCGCCACTACCATGGCGATTTTGCTCCGTGAGCGCTCACGTATGACGACGCGGAGGCGAGCATCGAGGTGACCGCATCCCCCGCGCCCTCTGCTCCCTCTTCGGGGCAGGAGACTTTCTGGAACCTCCCCAACTCCGTGACGATGCTGCGGGTTGCCGTGGTGCCGGTGCTGCTCGCGCTGCCCCTGGCCCTCGACGAGCGCGGCAGTGCCATCATCGCCGTTTGCTTCATCGTCGCGGCAGTCACTGACGTCATCGACGGGTGGCTCGCGCGCCGCGGCCAGCAGGTTACGAGCATCGGGAAGCTTCTCGATCCGCTGGCCGACAAGCTGCTGGTGTCGACTGCCCTGATCGTGCTGCTCGCGGTCGGGCGCATTCCGGTGTGGGCGACCTGGATGGTGGTGGTGATCGTGGGCCGTGAACTCGCTGTGACGGGTCTGCGCAGCGTCGCCGCGGCAGGGGGCCAGGTGATGGCGGCTTCCGGCCTCGCCAAGATCAAGACCGTGAGCCAGAACATCGCCATTGGCGCGTTGCTCTTCCACTACACGACGCTCGGCCTGCCCGCCGATACGATTGGCATGCTCTTCCTCGCGATTGCGACGGCGCTGACGCTCTGGTCGGGCTATGTGTATTTCGCCGAGTATTTTCGTGGCCGCGAGGCCACAGGTGGCAGGGAGGGCGGATGAGCCGGCTCGACGAGCTCGAGCAGCGCATCGAAGCGCGGGACGCGTCCGTGGGCGTGATCGGCCTGGGCTACGTCGGGCTTCCCCTGGCCATCGAGTTTGCCGGGGCGGGCTTTCCGGTGGTGGGCTTCGACCTCGACCCGCAGAAGGTGGAGGCGATCGGCCGCGGCGAGTCCTACATCGAGGATGTCTCGGACGAAGCGATCGCCCGAGTGACCGAATCCGGACGCCTGTCTGCGACCACCAACTTCAACCTGCTCTCGCGTTGCGATGTGATCAACGTCTGCGTGCCGACCCCGCTCACCAAGTCGAAGGATCCGGACGTTTCCCACATGGCGCGTGCCCTCGAGGAGATCACCAAGCGGGCCCGCAGCGGCCAGCTGGTGGTCGTCGGCAGCACGACCTACCCGGGGACGACTCACGAGCTCTTCGTGCCGATGCTCGAGTCGAGCGGTCTGCAGGTGGGTGAGGACATCGCCGTGGCCTTCGCACCCGAGCGCATCGATCCCGCGAACCAGAATTTTCGGGTGCGAGAGGTCCCGAAGGTGGTGGGTGGCGAGACGCAGCGGTGCACCGATCTCGCTTGTCGTGTCTTCGAGTCGGTATTCGACAACGTTGTACCGGTTTCCTCGACTCAGAGCGCGGAGATGGTGAAGCTGCTCGAAAACACCTTCCGCGCCATCAACATCGGGCTCGCGAACGAAGTGGCGCTGATGTGCGACCGGCTCGGGCTCGATGTATGGGAGGTGATCGACGCTGCGGCGACGAAGCCCTACGGCTTCATGAAGTTTCAGCCCGGCCCGGGTCTCGGTGGCCACTGCATCCCGGTGGACCCGACCTACCTGGCCTGGAAGATGAAGAGCCTGAACTTCCCTGCCCGTTTCATCGAGCTCGCCACTGAGATCAACGGCCAGATGCCCGAGCACGTGGTGGACAAGGTCGCGGCGATCCTGAACGAGGACCGGATCGCAGTGAACGGATCGCAGGTGCTGATCCTCGGTGTCGCCTACAAGGCCGATGTGGGCGATATGCGCGAATCGCCGGCGATCGACATCCTGCGCATGCTCGCACAGCGCGGGGCCGAGATCTCCTACCACGACCCGCACGTCGCGGAGCTGGTGGTGGACGACGCGAGCTACAAGAGTTCCGATCTCAACGACGATCTCCTCGAGAGTGCCGACGTCGTCGTCATCCTGACCGACCACGACGAAGTCGATTACGCACGTGTCGTGGCGCGTGCGGCCCGCGTCTTCGACACGCGGAATTCGACCCGGCGCGTCGTCGAAGGCGCCGAGAAGGTTCGCAAACTCTAGGCCCGGGTCCCCGGGGCACGGGGTGGAGCCCGGTGCTATGGTGCCTCTGCGATTTTCGGGCACGAGTAGCTCAGTTGGTAGAGCGCCACGTTGCCAACGTGGGGGTCGCCGGTTCGAGCCCGGTCTCGTGCTCCAGGTTTCCGAACGCCCCGTCGCGGTATTGTGCGGCGGGGCGTTCTCGTTGCGGCGACCGCGCGAATCTCGGTGCCGCGGGGGTGCCGTTGGGTGCCGCTAAAGTCGAGGAAGCTGAGGTCCGCTTCTTCTTCCTTCATTGCGTGGGCGCAATCCCGGAGGGTCAGCTCGGGGTTGGCGTGACCGGGTTGGGCGGCAACCCAGCGGCTTCGAGACGAAGCGGACGCGGACTCGGGTCCCCGGACCGGCTAGGGGGCTCCGTTGGCTCGAAGCCGGGTCGGGGATTCCTATCCGTCTGGGTCCGAGTCGAGAATTTCACGCACTCTGCGAACCAGCATTTCGGCGCTGAAGGGCTTCTGCAGCAGGTCTATTCCCGGCTCCGCCATGCCCCGCTCTTCATTGTAGTCTCCGGTGTATCCCGACATGAACAAGACTCTCACTTCGGGATGAAGCGCCGTCACGCGAGCAGCGAGTTCCCGGCCGCCGAGTTCCGGCATGACGACATCGGTCAGGAGGAGATCGGGTCGGACCCGGTCGGCCTCACAAATTCGCAACGCCTCTGCCCCGGTCACAGCCGGCAGCACCCGGTACCCACACGCGCGTAGTGCACGGCAACTCGATTGCCGAACTCCTTCGTCGTCCTCGGCTACCAGGATCGTCTCGGAACCTTCGCGCTTCTCGGGCTGTGTCCCTTTGCGGAGGCCCTCTGCTTCTTCCTGGACTCGGGGTATCACGATCTGGATGGTGGTTCCGCGGCCGACGCTACTCTCGACGCGGATGACCCCGCCAGTTTGTTCGACGAGATCCAAGCAGATGGAGAGCCCCAGGCCCGTACCCTTGCTGGAATCTTTCGTGGTGAAGAAGGGCTCGAAGATCTTTCGCTGGATCTCCTCGCTCATTCCCGTCCCATCGTCGGTCACTGCGAGCGCGACGTATTCACCTGGTTTCAATGTTGCACCGCGGGAGCGGTCCAGTTCGTTGATCGTGAGGTTCTCGGTCTCCAGCGAAATTGTTCCGCCCGCTGAGAGTGCGTCTCTCGCATTGATCACGAGATTGATGACCACTTGTTCGAGAGCCACAGGATCCATCCGGATGTTCCATGAATCGTCGGAGAGCCGAGTGTGGTATTCCACATCTTCCTCGATCAGTCCTCGGATCATGCGGTCGATATTGCGAAGCTGAGAGTTGGGATTGAGTACCCGAGGCGAACCCTGCGTGCGCGAAAACGAAAGTAGTTGACGGGTGATGGCTGCGGCACGCTCCGCAGATTGGAGCACTTCCTGAATATCTTGATAGGCTGGACTCTGCGCTCCGACCCGTTCGGCAGCGAATTCAGCGAAGTTGAAGATCGTGGTAAGCACGTTGTTGAAGTCGTGCGCAAACCCGCCTGCAAGTCGACCGACGGCTTCCATCTTTTGAGCGTGGCGAAGCTGTGCCTCGAGTTTCCGTCGCTCGGTGATGTCTTCGATATGCAGACCGACATGATCGTCGGACAAGGGGAAGGCGCGGGTGTGCAGGTAGAGTGCTCCCGCTACCTCATCTTCGAAGACCGACACTCCGAGATCTGCAGGCCTGTCCCGACGAACGACTTCGGCGCATTCTTCGAGGAGCGATGCCGGGTCGGGTTCCCAGCGGGCTCCAGCCGTTGTTCCGGGGTCGGAGATCTCCGGGTCGATGCGCGATCTGATCGTTTCCGCAGCGGGGTTTCCAAGAATGAACTCCAACGAGCCGGAGTCCGAACGGTCGTGCAGTGCGAAGACCGAAACGCCGAGCGGAAGAGCCTGGAACACTCGCTTGTAGATTTCCAGTTCCCGCACCCGACGGCGAAGCTCATCGTTGACTTCGCGAAGTTCATTCTCCGCGCTGCGCCGCGACTCCACCTGAAGGTGGAATTCGAGGCTGTACGCCATCATCACTTCCATGAAGGGTTGTGAGGCGGAAGCAATCTTCGCCAACTCCGGCATCGCGCGTTCGCGGGCCAGTCTGGCGAGAGCAAATTCGTGCAGTTCCGTGAGTTCCTCGGCCGGAACGCCTGCTTCGACGAACTCGCGTCCGAGATCTGCGGCCTCCAGCAGTTGGCGCTCGTCGCCGCCATCGATGTAGCTCTCGAGAAAGCGAAAGTAACGCTTCTGATGCTCCTCGCTGATCACCCGAGCGACTCCATGCGGGCGACCAGCACCGCAGCATCGTCCGTACCGAGAGCCCATCGCTGAAGGGTCTGCTCGGCGATTTCCTCGGGATGCCGGTTGCTGCTCCGGGCCAACACGGTGGTGTCGAGGTACTCCGGGAGGCCGTCGGTATAGAGGAGCAAGAGGTCGCCGGGCGCAAAGGAAGCCGTCTCCGGCCTGAGCTTCCGGTAGCCTGCACCAACGATGCCGTAGGTACTGCTGAGAATCTTGGGGGCGGGATTTCCCTGTTTGAGCAGGAGTGCTCGGGTGTTGCCAACGCCCGCGTGGGTCAACGACATTTCCTTCGAGTTCACGAGGACCAGGCCCAAGGCTGCGCCCCGCGTGTTGCGGACCGCCTCGTCGGCTCCAGCGAACAGGCTCTCCAGGGAGGTATGAGGATTCTGGTCCAGGTATGTCAGCACAGCCTTCGCCGCGCTCTCTGCCTCCGGGCCATGGCCGAGGCCATCGACAACGCAGAGGGTTGCGAGCGAGTCGCGAATCCACTGACCCACCTGATCACCGCAGCAATCACTGCCCGGGAAGGCCCGAGAGGCAGACCCTAGCTGCACGGGCTCCATTTTCGACAGATCACTTGCGTGCCTGCCCCCACTCGCGATTCGATTTCGACCTCATCCATCAGCCGCTGTATTCCGGGCAGTCCGCCGCCGAGACCTCTGTTGGTGGTGAACCCATCGAGGAGGGCCTGCTGTATATCGGGGATCCCAGGGCCGTCATCCTCTGCGACGACAGTGATTCCCGATCGGCCGTCTCGCTGATGGCGGAAGAGCGTGATGGTGCCTCCGTTCGTGGCGTGGAAGAAGAGGTTCGTGGCGAGTTCCGAGACGGCGGTGACGACGTATGCGGCCAAGGTGCGGGAGAAACCCATGAGCTCCGTCACACGCCACGCCGCTGTTCGTGCGCGAGCAACATGCCATTCAGCAGTTACCGCGAGAACCGTCGCGTCTTCAACCGGCTGGGCGGGCTGCCCCGCATTCGATGTTCCCGCAGCCCAGCGACCCGAACTCGCACGTTCGGTCCTAATGGATCTCATCGGTGTCTCTGGCACTCACTGCACGACTCATGACCGGCGTCTCCGTACAGTGATCTCTACGCGTGTGTTGCCGGGCTCCGAAATGATGTCGAAGGAATGGACCAGCCGGCGTGTTCCGGGGAGTCCAGCACCGAGCCCGCCTCCGGTGCTGAAGCCGTCACGAAGTGCCTCCCCCAGGTCGGGAATGCCGGGTCCCGAGTCGCCGACGACGACACGGACCTCCATGAAATTCGGGCTCGAGGCGTTCTCGATCTCGCAGAAGCCGGAGCCGGCGTACTGTACGACGTTGCGAGTGAGTTCCGAGATGGCAGTCGCCAGCCGCGTTTGATCGGCAGAGCCAAAACCCAACACCCGAGCCATGTCCCGGCCGTCGCGCCGAGCCGTCACGACGTCGGTGCTACCTCTGATTTCGACCCGCGACGCCTTCATCTCAGCGCTTCGATCGCGAGCCGATGAGATCTTCGAGTCGATCCATGGCCTGATCCAGGTTGAGGGCAGTCTCTACGCCGACGAGTTCGCGTCCCATCTCGACCAGCGTCAGGGCGACGGCGGGTTGCATGCCGCAGACGACACTCTCGGCACCGACGAGTCGGGCCATGTTGGCGGTATCGTTTAGCCCCCGAGCCATGAACGAGTCGACGACATCGAATGCCGTGATGTCTATGATGACACCTGCGGCTCCACTGTCTCGGGTTCGTTCGATCAGATCCTGCTGGAACTGGAGTGCATCGTCATCGCTCAGGTCCGTCTGGATGGACGTGAGAAGAATGTTCCTGAGTTTCAGTATCGGAATACGCATCGTTGGCTCCGCTCCTGGCGCTAGTCGCCGATATCGCGGACCTCCTTCCCCAGCCGTTGATACCCCGCTGCGACTCCGGATATCAATCCGCCACAGGTGTCGAGTATGCTCAAGTCCACACCGAGCTTGGTCAGCGTCTGCGCGGCGTCAGGACTGATCCCGGTGACGATTACATCGGCTCCGAGCATCTTCGCGGCGGAGACCGTTTTGATGATGTGCTGAGCTACCCGCGTATCGAAGGCGGGCACCGCAGTGAGATCGAGGATCGCCACCCGTGACCCTGTGGATACGATGGTATCCAGGAGGTTCTCGATGATCTGCTGCGCACGTTGTGTGTCGATGATGCCCATGAGTGGCATCAAGAGCATGCCCTCCCAGATGCTGACGACCGGAGTGCTGTGCTCCAAGGCGAGGTGTTGCGAAGTGATGAGAGTCTCGCGCACCTGCGTGAACGTCTCGAAGGTCACCAAAGCGAGTTGGTCGATTACCTTGTTCATCACGATGATCCCTGTATGAAGCCGTTCGGGATCAGTTCCGTATTCGGACTGCAGAATGTTCAGCAATGAATCCTTCAGGCACAGGACGGATGTCGCCGTCTCGCTGGGAGAGAATCCGCGTTGGGCGCGCGAGGTGCTGAGATCCTTCAACAGGCGTACTGCCTCGGCGAACTCGGGGTGTTCGATATTGTCGTAGGACTCCGAACGAAAACCTGTGGCGAGGGCTTCGAGCAGGGCTCTTGTCTCGCGTGTGAGCGTGTCGCGATCGATCAAGTCCATGGTTCTGCCGCCCGGATGAGCCTTGATGCGTTCGATCCAATCAGCGGCAAGTTCGACCTTGTGAGTTTCGATCAGTTCGGAAATCGTCTGGTCCAGTCGGCCACTCACCATCGTGCTCGTCCTCCCGGTGGGATTTTCCTTCACCGGTTCAGGCGGTTGGGAAGAGATTCCTCGAACCTGCTTCCGGTGTGAAGGCCTGCGGCAGGCATCGGCGAAGATATCCCGACGCGGCCGGCGTTCGCAATGGTCTCGAGCCAGCCTGCTGGCGAAGACGGGAGCAATGTCGGGGTTCTCGCGACCCCGCATCGGGGTCTGATCCGGCCCCACTCCAATCCGACAGAATCTCTAGTGATGGGACGTCGGAAAATACAGCTCGAACTTCCGATGTTTACGTCTCAACCGATCGACTAATACTCAAATCATCTGACAGGATCTACACGATGCATCCGTGGGTTCGCAGACGGCGAGCCGCGTTCGTGCAGGCGGAGAGCCCGTCCGCTCGGATCACCGGGAACCGAGATCCGCTCTCTCTGATCCGAGGGTCGGCAATGCGGTGCGAGCCCAGCGGGTGGGAACGAATCGCTCAGGATCGCGACTCGGACTCGAGCCATGCGTGGATGCTGCGGCCGTTCTCCGCCGCGGGGAAGAGCGCCAGCAGCTGGTTCCAGGCGGCCAGGGCCAGATCGAAACGGCCGATGCTGGCGAGAAAGAAGGTGCGGTTTCGCAGGCGCAGCTCGTCGAACCAGTCGCCCGAGCCGTCGAGTGCTTCGAATGCGCCCGGCGCGTCCAGATCCAGTTCGGTGTGGCCCGCGTCCGCACGCACGAAGACCGCATCGAAGTCGTCGAGATAGACGAGGCGCCAATCGCGGTTCGCGTGGAGCCACGTGATGAGCGGTCCAGCGTTTTTCTTCGGTGCGAAGCGCACCAGCGCCGTTCCAAAGCCGAACTCCGCATCGAGTCGGGCAAAGTCCTTGCCGTCGCGGATCAGCAGCTGTCGGAAGCGCTCCACGCCGAAGACCTCGAGGCGTCCGTCAACGAGTACTGGGTAGTCGGGGTAGAGGCGCCAGGTCAGGTAGCCGCCCGTCTTCATCGTGTGGGCGATGCGTCCGGGGGGTGCGTTCTCCTCGATCCAATCCACGGCGCGGTCGGGGGTGAACCACGGCGTTGCGCCAAATCCGGGCCGCTTGAGCAACCCGTCCCGCGGGTAGAACTCGCCCCGTGCGGCGTCCCATGTCGGCACGAGCACGAGTGCGAGGACCACCAGGCTCGCCGTGCGCGACCACGCGGCGAAGCCCGGCCTTGTGTCGAGCCACGCGTTGGCGTTGCGCACCAGGATCGGGGTCACGACGATGGCGAAGAGCGCGACGTTTCGGATGGCCCCGAGCGCCAGATAGAGGAATGCGACCCACACGAGGAGGTCGGCGAGGGGTACCCGTCGCCAGTTGAGGGCCAGCGCCGCGGCCGAAAAGCCGGCCGTGGTGAGGAAAACGGCTAGCTTGATCGGCGTGAGCTTCCCAATAGCGGGTAGGAGTTCGGCGATTCCGAACGCGGCGCGGGTGTCTACGGGCCCGATCATCCCGAGCTGCTGCAGGGGGTAGAGCGCCGCGTCGAGACCGTTCGGGTTGGCGAGGGCGGCGAGGAGGGCGAGCAGCGTCACGGCGCCCAGCCGTCTGACTCGAGCGGTTCGCAGGCCCTGGGGCGCGCCTCCGAGAGCCCTGAGCAGCTCGGCGGCCAGATGGATCCCGCACAGCGCGATTCCCAGCGCAAAGAGCCCGTGCGTGTTCACCCAGATGAGCTGGAGCACGACGATGCCATAGACCCGGGCGTCGCCGGTGCGCTCGAAGCGATCCAGCAGGGCCAGCACCCCGGCCAGCAGCACGAAGCTCGAACTCTCCGGCCGCGGCGAGAAGCGGAATGCGGCGTTGAGGAGCATCAGGGCCAGCGCCGCCACGCTCAGCCACGAGCGGCCCGGGCACCGCCCGAGCGGGGCGACGAGCGCCACGACCAGCAGCATCGCAACGAACTGCCAGATTCCGACGGCCGTGTGGCCCCCCATGCGGTACAGGCCCCAGAGCCCCAGCTGGTGCAGCCAGTGGATGTCGATCCAGCGCGCACCCAACGCGCTGTAGGTGTAGGGATCGACCCTGGGCACGGCTCCGGTTTCCGCGATCAGCTGACCGGTGCGCAGCATCCACCAGTAGTCGAACGAGCTGATCTGGTTGAGCCCGAGGGCCGCCACGAGCGCCAGGAGACCCGCCCACAGCAGCAAGTCGAGCGGACGCGAGACCGGGCCGGCACCCTTCACGCTCCCATGATGCGCCGCCGTGGGCCGGTCGCAAGCCGTAGCGGCGCGAATCTGGAGCGTATACGGGCCGGGCCCATGGCGGGGCCGGGGACCCGCTGGCGCCTATACTGTGAGTTGGAGAAACGCCGGGTGGCCAACGAAAGCACGGAACTCAGCTTCGTCATCCCTGTCTACAACGGGTCCCGGACGCTGGGAGACGTGGTCGACCGGATCCACGAGTGCTTCCGGGACGTGGCGATCCAGGTGGTGCTGGTCGACGATGGCTCGAAGGACGACAGCGAAGCGGTCTGCATGGCTCTCGCCGCCGCGCACCCCGCGACCGTCAGCTTCGTGCATCTGGCGCGCAACTTTGGCGAGCACAACGCCGTCATGGCCGGACTCAACGTGGCTTCGGGACGTTACGTGGCCGTACTGGACGACGACGGCCAGAACCCTCCGGAGGAGGTGAGAAAGCTTTTCGCCGAGATCCGGAAGGGGGAGCACGACGCGGTCTACGGCCACTACCGGGTGAAGCGACACGGCTGGTTCCGCAACCTCGGGAGCCGTTTCAACGGCCGGATGGCGAATCTCCTGCTCGACAAGCCCCCGGAGCTCTACCTCTCGAGCTTCAAGGTGATGAACCGCTTCCTGGTGGACGAGATCATCCGCTACAGCGGCGCATTTCCCTACATCGACGGCCTGATCCTGCGCTCCACCTCCAAGGTCACACAGATCGACGTCGAACACCGGGAGCGGGCACAGTCCGAGTCCAACTACACGGTTGCAAAGCTCTTTTGGCTCTGGCTCAACATGTTCTTGAACTTCTCGATCGCACCGCTGCGCGTTTCCGCCCTGATCGGCATGCTTACGGCGACGACGGCCCTCGTGGGCATGATCGGCGTCGTGATCGACAAGCTCTACATCAACCCCGAAGTGACGATCGGTCTCCCGACCGTTCTCCTCGTCGTGATGTTCTTCGCCGGCGTGCAGCTCTCGATCCTAGGCGTCGTGGGTGAGTACCTCGGGCGCGTCTTTCTCGATCGATCGGGCCATCCCCAGTACGTGATTCGCTACAGGGTCGAGCACGGTGAGCCTTGTGACTGACTTCTACGCGGGGCGGAAGGTGCTGATCACCGGCGGTGTCGGCTTCATCGGGAGCAATCTCGCCCATCGGCTCGTCGAACGCGGCGCCGAGGTCGTGGTGGTCGACTCGATGCTCCGCCAGTACGGCGCGCGGCTCGAGAACCTCGACGGCATCGCCGAAAGGGTGGACGTCAACTTCTCCGACGTCCGGGACGCGCACAGTCTCGGCTACCTCGTCCAGGGCAAGGACCTGATCTTCAGTCTCGCGGGGCAGGTCAGCCACATCGACAGCATGCGCGACCCGATGACCGATCTGGAGATCAACTGCCACAGCCAGCTGTCGCTTCTCGAATGCTGTCGCCGCGAGAACCCCGGTGTCAAGATCGTCTTCGCGAGCACGCGCCAGGTCTACGGGAGGCCTCGCTACCTACCGGTGGACGAGGTGCACCCCGTCGATCCCGTAGACGTGAACGGGATCAACAAGTTCGCCGCGGAGAGGTATTACTCGCTGTACGACAAGATTCACGGTGTCCGCTCGGTGAGCCTGCGTCTGACCAATACCTACGGGCCCCGCATGGACCTGGTGAGCGATACCAAGGGATTCGTCGGGATCTTCGTGCGCCGGGCGCTGCGGGGTGAGACGATTCGGGTCTACGGTGGGGGGGAGCAGCGGCGGGACTTCAACTACGTCGACGACGTGGTGGACGCGCTCCTCGCCGCGGGGGCAAACGATGCCGTCTACGGAGATGTCTTCAACCTGGGGCATCCGAAACCCCTGACGTTGCTAGAGTTCGTCGAGGCGCTCCACGAGGTGGCGGACTTCGAGCACGAGATCGTTCCGTTCCCGCCCGATGCCAAGGCGATCGACATCGGGGATTACTACGGCGACTTCTCGAAGTTCCAGGCGGCTACCAGCTGGCGTCCCAGGGTCGACGTCGCGGCCGGTCTGCGGCAGACGCTCGAGTACCACCGGCGACTTGGAGTCCCAGACGGATCGGAAGCGTGATCCCGTACTTCGACTACCGCCCCGGAGACCGGACGATCGAGGCGGAGATCGAGGCGGCGATGGGGCGCGTGCGGCGGTCGGGTCGGCTCGTGCTCGGGCCCGAGGTGGAAGCCTTCGAACGCGAGTTCGCGGCCTGGGTCGGTGCGGCGCACGGCGTGGGCGTCGCCTCGGGCACGGACGCTCTGACCCTGGCGCTGCGGGCCCTCGAGGTCGGACCCGGCGACGAGGTGATCACCGTGGCGAACGCCGGCGTCCCGACCGTCGCGGCGATCTGCGCCGCGGGGGCGACGCCGCGCTTCGTCGATGTCGACGCAGAGGGGCTGTTGCTCGACGCCTCGCTGCTCGAGGCTGCGGTGAACGACCGCACCCGCTGCCTGCTCCCGGTGCACCTCTACGGTCGACCGGTAGCGATGGAGCCACTGCTCGAACTCGCCGCACCCCACGGTCTCGCGGTGGTCGAAGACTGCGCACAGGCTCACGGCGCGAGACTCGGCGACCGCCACGTCGGCACCTTCGGCGACATCGGCTGCTTCTCTTTCTACCCCACCAAGAATCTCGGGGCGTACGGCGACGGCGGGCTCTGTGTTACCGCCGATGCAGCACTCGCCGAGCGTTTGCGCCGTTTGCGCTTCTACGGCTTTGGGAGCGGCGATCGGCGTGCCAGCATCGAGGGAGCCAACAGTCGTCTCGACGAGATGCAGGCCGCCATCCTGCGGGTCAAGCTCGGCCGGCTCGACGCTTTCCTGGAAGAGCGGCGCGGGATCGCGGCTCGTTACCGCGCGGGCCTCGCCGCCACGGCACTGCAGCTTCCCTTGGAGCCGCCGCAGACCCGCCACGCCTTCCACCTCTTCGTGATCCAGAGCGATCGGCGGCACGAGTTGCAGGCTGCCCTCGAGGCGGCGGGGATTGGCAGCGCGGTCCACTATCCGGAACCGGTGCATCGAATGGAGGCCTACGCCCGCCTGGGGTACCGGGACGGTGACCTGCCGGTGAGCGAGCGCGCGTCTGATCGCGTTCTTTCGCTGCCGATCTATCCGGGGCTTGCACCCTCGGCTGTCGACGAGGTGATCGCAGCGCTGTCGGCGGCCGCTTGACTCGCGGCCGGGCCGTCTTCTTGCTGTTGATTGCCCACGTGGCGCTCGATTTCGCGGTGGCCCTCGAACTCGGTTTCTACGCTCTCGTTCCGTTGTTCTACACGGTGGTGGCTTGCGCCGTGCTCCTGTTCGTGGCGGCCGGCCCGGCTGCGTCAGGTTCCGATGCGACACCCTCGGCGCGGGTAATGGCGTGCTGGCTCATGGCACTGGCGCTCGGGGGGCTCGTGAGCCGTCCATTCATGTTTGTTCATGGCGGTGGGCTCGCCTTTCTCGTCACGGGCTGGAATCTGGTTCTCTTTGCCGTCGGTGCGGCGCTGCTCGTGGCGAGCTTTCGGTCCGTACCCGCTGGGGCCCTCTGGGGGCGGATCGTGTTCGGGATTCTCGCCGCTGCGACGGCGCTGCGCCTGCTGGTGCCGCTCGCATCTCCCGAGCCGCCCATCGACGTATTCAGCATGCGCGAAGGAGGCGCCGCCGCACTTCTCGAGGGGCGCAACCCCTACCAGACCCGGATTCACGACCCGATTCCTGGCGGTGCGGAGCAATACGGCTACAGCGTCGGCAACTACGCCTACATGCCGGTGACGCTCTTGCCGGATGTGTTGGCGAAGCGCATCGCGGGAGATGTGCGCGCGGCGTCGGTAGTCGCCGAACTCCTCGCCTGCCTGTGCCTGGTCCAGGTGGCGCGGCGTCGCCTGCCCGGTCTCTGGCGGTCGCCGGCGGCTCTGCTCACGGCGGCGCCGTTGCTCTACAGCAAGGGGCCCTATGTCACCGAGATGTCGTGGACCGAGCCGCTGCTGCTCGGGGCGCTAGCGGTCTGGTGGGCCCTGGCGGCGCTGGGTCGCGAGCGCGGGGCGGCCGTGACTTTCGGTCTCTTCCTCGCGTTCAAGCAATACCTGGTCTTTTTTGCACTGGCGTTTTTTGGTGACGCGCTGGGGCGAGGGCGCCCGCTGCGGGTCGCAGTCCCGGCAGCGGTCGTGCTTGCGACGGTGCTCCCATTTCTTTTGTGGGACCTCGAGTCGTTTCTGGCGTACCCGGTGCGCTGGATGCTCACCGAGAATCTGCCCTTCCGGGAGGACGCGCTCTCGTTGGCGGGGCTCTGGTTTCGCAGTACCGGGACCGCGCCGCCCGGTTTTCTGGCGATGGCTGCCGGGGCAGTCACCGTGTCTTTCCTGTTGGCGCGGTGGTGGCGGCGCGGCCCGGTGCTCAGCGGGCGCGAAGACGTGGTGCTCGTCGGCACCGCCGCGACGCTGGTCGCGTTTCTCGTCGGCCCCCAGGCCTTTGCGAACTACTACTACTTCCTCACCAACGCCTTGGTTCTCGTGCTCGTCGGCGCCGGACTCGACGCCGCGCCCGGTGACTCGTAGACGGCGTAGGTCTCGGGCGACACTGCGCCGAAGGCGAACGGCATTGGTCCCCAGGTACTGGCGTAGAAACCCGCTCCGGTGCCGGAATCCATGGTGGCGCACCCGGTGGGACCTTCGAATGTGCGCTCTGCGAGCCGGGTTGCGTTGAGTGGCCACAAGTAGCTGTTGTTGCGCGGCGCGAGAAGGATCGCGCCGGCGGGCAGGTGCTTTCCGCGTTGCAGGGGCTTCGCGCCGCGCGCTTGCGCGTAGTACTGGAAGCCCCAGTGTCCCTGGAACCACACATCGCGGTTCGCCCCTCCGTACTCGTCCACCAGATCGCGCGCCGCGTTGCGGGCCGAGGCGGCCAGCTGCTCGTCTGCTCGCGCGACCGTCAGGGAGAGCACCGCGGCCGCGGTGAGACCCGCCGCGAGCCAGACACCGGCGTGGCGCGGCTTTGGCTCCCGGCGTGCGATGCGCCGGGCGGCGAGGATCGCGGCGGCCGGCACCAGGGGCAGGATGCTGCGCACGTTGACGGTCCAGTTGAGAAGCGCGGCGAAGACGAAGATGCCGAACACCCAGAGCAGCAGAACGATCGACTCGGGAGCCCGCGTTTTGAGGGCGTCGGTCACTGCGAGCGCCAGCACGCCGACGCCGACACTGCTCCACAGCGCCAGCTGGAAAACGACTGCTGTGCCGAGGGTCGTCGGCGCCTGGAGGCTCTCGGAGACGATTCCCGGGGCGAGGGTCATCCCGAGCGCCAGTGAGAGTGCCAGGACTCCGAAACCCGCCGCGCTCGGTCGGTCGACCAGCAGGGGGGCCACTGCGAGTAGGCTGGCGGCGCCCGCGCCGGTGAATGCGAGGCCACAGAGCACGCGGCCCAGGACGTCGAGTGTGCCCTCCGGGCGGTAATTACCGGCGTAAGCGATCGGGTCGAGGAACAGGGCGTGGCCGTAGAGAGCGTCGGTGTACGCGAGGTAGGCGCCGAACGTCGCCAGGGGAATCAGTAGCCACGGCGCCCAGCGGTGCCAGGCGATGCGGAGCAGCAGCGCGTGGGCCACCAACAGGGGCAGGAGTGCGAGGCCCGGAAACTTCGTGAGTGCACACAGTCCCGCGAGAACTGCACCCGCCAGCAGCGCCGGGCGTTCGTTGCCGCGCAGGCCCCGGTCCCAGCAGACGAACGCGCCGACCCAGAGCGCCAACATCGGCACGTCGGCCATGAGCGTCGTACTCGACACGAGGAAGGCGGGTGCGAGGCCCAGCAGCAGCGCCCCGGTTAGGCCGTTGGCCCCGAAGCGCCGGCTGAGGGCCCAGGTCGCCCAGACGACGGCGAGGGCTGGCAGGAGGAAGGCCGCGTGTAGGCTGTGTTCGGACCAGCCCCCCAGCGAGCCGGCGAGAGCCAGGTAATAGCTCGCGAGGGGCGGATTGTTGACGAACGCGTGCAGGGGCAGCGCTTCGCCCCTCCAGTTGACGGCGAAGCCGTAGGCGTCGAAGGGATGCTCGACGATCTGCCGCGCGATCCACACGTAGATGGGATCGTCGATGTTCAGCGCCTTTCCGAGAAAGGGCAGGAGCAGGCCGAGCATGACCAGCGTCAAGAACGCGAGTTCGAGCCTCGGACGGCGCGCCACAGTTCCAGCGGAAGGCACCGGGGGGAACATACACGCCGCACGCGTCCGGCGTTGGCCCCGGGACGGCGTGCCACGGTTCTCGCGCAAGGCGCCGCGCGGGGCCGGTGCTGCCTCCTAGGGGCGCGCTGAGCGGGTGCGGGATGGCTCCCCTTCCGGCACTCTCCGGCCGTGCCGGCGCTCGCCTCGATCCGTGGTCTCGCTGCCTTGGTCACCGGGGCTTCGAGTGGCATTGGCCGCGCGCTGGCGTTGCGCCTGGCCGGTGAGGGTGCGCGTGTTGCTCTGGTGGCCCGGCGCGAGTCCGAACTCGAAGCGTTGGCCGAGGAGGTGCGCGAGGCCGGTTCAGAGGCGCTCGTGTTGCCGTGCGACGTCGCCGATCGCGAGGCGGCTGAAGCCGCCTCGCGCCGCGCTGCCGAGCGCTTTGGGGGCATCGACCTGCTGGTGAACAACGCCGGCTACGGTGGCCACCGCCGGTTTCTCGACTGGGACGTCGCCGACATGGAGCGGATGCTGCGCGTCAATTACCTGGGTGCCGTGTACTTCACGAAAGCCCTGGTTCCGGCGATGGTGGAACGCCGCCGCGGGTGGCTGGTTTTCGTGGCTTCGGTGGCGGGCCGGATCGCCACGCCCGATGAGAGCGCCTACGCCGCCTCCAAGTTCGCGCTCGTGGGACTGGCGAGCGCGCTGGATCTGGAACTCGAGGAGGCGGGGGTCCACGTGCTGACGGTCTGCCCCGGCGTGATCCGCACGCCTTTCTTCGATGCGGAGGCCCTCGAGCGCATGCCGCCGGTGGCGCGCCGCGGCATGGTCGAAGTCGACGGCCTGGTCGAGGCCGTGCTGAGGGCGCTGGCCCGCGGCCGCCACACTCTCACCTATCCGCGCGGCATCGCCGCGGGTTACGCCGTCCAGGCGCTCGCGCCCGGCTTCATGCGCGGCCAGGTCAAGCGCAACACGATCGACGCGGTCGCCAAGGGCGAGCGTCAGACCAGATAGGGCCCGAAGGTCGTTGCCGCGAAGGCTGCGAGCCAGGCGAAAAAGATCGCCCGTCCGGGGACCCCGAGCCGGGCCTCGAGCCAGCGGTCGGCCGTTGCTGCGCCCATGCCGAAGAAGACGCACAGCGGTGCCATCGCGGCGAGAGCGTAGAAAGCCTTGGCCATGCCGTAGTCCTGCTGCCGCAGCGTCATGGCAAGGACCGAGAGCAGGAGCGCCCATGCCAGCGTCAGGAGGAACGAGTGCACCGCGCGCACGCGGGGGTCTGCGTCCCGAAATGCCGTGCGCGCTGCACGGATTCCGCCGAACCCGATCAGGAGGGTGGCCGGGAGCGCCAGCCCGTAGCCGGCCGCCATGAGCTCCCAGTCCCAGTGGGGATGGCGAAGGGCCGCCAGCATCTGGCCCGCGAGTTGTCCGTCGCCCCAGAGCGTCGAATAGAAGGCGTCCCAGGCCGAGTGCGTGCCGGACAGAAAGGGATGGGTGAGCACGCTGCCGAAGTGGAATAGGAAGGCTGGGGTGTAGTAGCCCGGCTGCGCCCACCACTGCTGTGTTTCCCCGGGCAGGTCGACGTTGAGCGGAAACAGCTGGCCGGTGGTGAGGAAGCCGCGAACCGTGAACCAGCCCGCGAGCGCAAGGACCGTGCCGGCGGTGAGCGCGATGCGTCGCGATAGCTCCGCACCGCCGGATGACTCGATGCGCCACCATTTTGCGACGAGGAAAAAGCCTGCGACCGAGGCGACGATCCAGGCCGTGTACTTGGTGAGGACTGCCGCAGCGACGAGAACTGCCCAGGCGAGGAGTGTGGGCAGGCGGGTCGAGTCTGCCAGCAGGATGCGGCAGGTCGCGACGACGATGGCGGTTGCGAGCGCCGCGTGGAGCGACTCGTTGGTGACGTAACTCGACACGTAGACGTTCATGGGCAGAGTTCCGGCGAGCAGTGTGGTGTACGCGGCTTCCCGCCCGCCGCGACCGAAGAGGCTCACCGCCAACCACGCAACGAGCAGCGCGCTCGCGAGCCCGGAGACGACGCCGACGAGCTTCCAGCCGAGTGGTGCGCCGCCCGAGAGAGAAAGGAGACCTGCCGTGGCCCCGTAGTAGACCGGGGGGTGAAACATCGACCAGCCATCGGTGGCGATGGGCAATGCACCGTGATCGCGCAGGAAGTTCACGTAGGCGACGTGGTGGCGGGCATCGAAGCCCACGTCGATTGGAATCGCGAGTGCGTTCCAGAGCACGGGTCCGAGCCAGAGCGCTGTAATCGCGACGGGGACGAGTCCCACGATCCAGGGGTTCGACGGCCGTCCGTGCAGGACGAGCAGGAGTAGGGCGCCGCAGGCGAGCGCCGCGAGGACGATGCCCCTTCGTTCGGCGAGCCCCTCGGCGGGCGACGGCATGGCGAAGCCCCCCGGGTTGACGCGCTCCGGTCCGATGCGGATCGCGCGACGCCGCTCCGAGCCCGGGCGTTCGACGCGCCACGACTCGTCGGAGATGAGGGGCGTTGGGAGTCCCTCGAGGCGAAGCGAGAGCAGGGCGGGGCCGGTCGGGTTCGTGACCGCAACGCGGATCTCGTGGGGCCCGGGTGCCAGGCGGTCGCTGACGTCGAGCGTGCGCTCGCGCCGCCAGTGCCCGGTGGTTGGGAGGGGCAGCGGCTCGTCGTCGATCCAGACGCGGAGTTCGCGCAGTGCCCGCACCCGGAGCCTTGCGCCGTCTTTGCCCAGCGGTGGAGCGTCGAAGCTGCGTGCGAAATGCGTCACCGGGGGGTCGTTTCGCGGGGCCAGTCCCAGCATGCCGTCCGGCGGATCCGGGAAGCCGATCCAGGGAGCCGTGCGCTCCTGCGCCAGGAAGGGAACCGCCGGGTTGAGGCCGGCGAATGCGGCGAAGGCGGCAAGGGAAACCAGGAGCAGCGCCACGGCGCCGAATACCTGGGGGCGGCTCGGGGGTTGCGTTTTCATGCGGCGGTCTCAGGCGCCGACGTCGGACTCCGTGAGCGGGCGGAGCAGCGCCTCGATCTCGCAACGGCCGTCCGACGAGGACAGGGTGAGGACGTTCCGGCCGCCGTAGAAGTATTCGATAGTCGAACTCCCCCGGTCGATCGGGCGCCGACACAGCGCCGAATTCGGAACGACCGCAATTCCATCGCCCATGGCCGTGAAGCCGAGCAGCCCGGTCAACGGGAAGTCGCCGCGCAGGAAGACGACCAATTCGCCCTCGTACACGGTGCGATAGCTCGCCATTGCCGACGGTACGGGTGATGAGGTATTCGGGCGGGGCAGCTTGCTCCGCCACCACGCGAGTGAGCCGATTCCGGCGGCGGCGCAGCTCTGCTCGCCCCGATACAGCGTTCCGTAGGGACCGGCGGTCTTGAAGTGGACTGTGGCGCCGAGTTTCGCCACCTCGCGGCAGGTTGGGTTTGCGGGCAGGAAGGTCCGCACCGCTGCCTTGCCGTCATCGAGGCGCGTGTCGAGGTAGCCGTCGATCGCCATCACGCTGGCGACGGTCCTTTCGGGGCCCGAGAAGCCGCGCTCCACGACGTTTTTTGCGGCACCGCAACCGGCGCAGAGTACGAGGGCCGCGAGCGCGAGGTACGCGCGTATCACAGGGGCATCGTACCACGGCGCCGGGTTTCGGGACCTCATCCAAAGTTCCGGACGATGAACCAGTAGACCCCCACCGCGCAGACCGCCGCCGAGCCAACCGCTGCGATTCGCACGCCGGCTGCGCCGTTTCCGGCGCGCGAGACCGCACGGAGCAGCGGCCAGACGAGTGCTACGGCTGCGAGCTGACCCAGTTCGACGCCCACGTTGAAGCCGAAGAGTGCCGGGACGAGTCGTGCCGTTGCGAGTTGCATTTCGGCCAGCACCCCCGCGAAGCCAAAGCCGTGGACCAGGCCGAAGGCGAAGGCCACGGCGGCTCGCAGCCGCGCCGGGCGCGACGAGCCGGCGAGCAGGCCGAAGTGGCAGGCGGAGAAGAGCGCCAGGCCGAGCAGCGCCGGCCTCGCCACTGCGCCGGCGGGGAGCGTCGCCAGCAGCACGAGCCCGCCGGCGACGGTCCACGGCACCGCTCGGCCGCGTCCCGCAAGAATCCAGCTATTCTCGGCCGCTACCAGCGCGATCGAAAAGCCGATCAGGGCCTCGACCGCGTCGGCGTCTGGCCGCACCCAGCCGAGGGTTGCGAGGCCGAGCGTCACGCTGTGCGCCACCGTGAAGGCCGTGACGAGGACGGCGACTTCGCCGAGGCTTCCGGCGAGCAGGAGTAGTGCCAGCACGAAGGCGAGGTGGTCCCAGCCCGTGAGGATGTGCTCGATCCCCAGTGCGACGTAGCCGGCGAAGGATGTGCCGGCGCTCCTGTCGCCGGGCTCGGATGTCGCGCGCCCGGCTGCGAGGTGCCAGCGCGGGTCGGCTTCGGAGAGCACGCGCTCCGAGTTTCTGCCGCCCTGCTCGAGTTGCGCGAAGTGGAGGTGCGAGGGCGCCACGTCGAGCAGGAGCGCGCTCTCGATGCTGCGCGGTGCCGACGACGGGCAGCGCACCCTCCACGTATACAGCGCCCAGCCCTCGGGTGCGCCCCGGCGCTCGGCCGGAGCGATTGGCGCGCAAGCAGCGTCTCCGGCGCGGAGTGTCAGGTGCTCCGAGAGGTAGGCGGCGATCGGGTCCCGAGCGTCCCCCGTGCCGGCGAAGGCGAGCCCGAGCCGGGAAAGGTCCAGCTGCGACACGCGTGCGTGCACCCGGGCACCGTCGGCATCCGGCCGCCAGGTCGAATAGGAGAGGCTGCGCCGGTGCGCTTGTGCGGCTCCCGCCAGGGCGAGCAGCGCGAGCACCGCGGCGAGGGCGCGCAGCAGTTTCAAGGAGTCGCCGGCAGGGGGTCGATCGTCAGGATGTCCGCTTCTTGTCGCAGGTCCTCGAGTTTCTGGCGCAGCCTCCGGTCTCCTTCGCGGCGCTTCATCTCGGCAACGACCTGTGGCTGCACGTCGTCGAGCGGGAGTTCCCGGGCGTCCGTGCGATCGATCAGGACGACGACGTGGAAGCCCTGGGGGGTTTCCACGGGATCGCTCGCCTCGCCGGGCATCAGCGCCAGTGCCGCGCGCAGAGCGCTCGGCCCCAGGTATTCGCGCAGCTTCGCCGGCGGAAGGGGCCCGTCTGGCACGGGGGCGATTACCTCGTCGCCGAGAACAGTGCGCACGGCTTCCACGGACTCCCCGTTGTGCAGCCGTCTGGACGCCTCGCCTGCTCGCCCGCGCGCGGCGTCCGCGTCCTCCCCGCGCGCGACGAAGACGCGCTGCGCGTGCACCCGTGCCGGCAGCGCGAAGTAGGCGCGGTTGTCGGTGTAGAACTCGGCGATCGCTGCCTCGTCCGGCTCGTAGGTGTCGGTCGCGGCGTTCAATGCGGCCAGTACCGCCGTCACCAGATCCGCGCGCACGCGGCGGTCGGTTTGCACCAGACCGAGGTCAACGGCGTATTGCACCAGCAGCTCTTCGTCGATGAGGCGCTCGAGGACGCGCCGCCGGTCTTCGTCGGCTAGCGGCGTGCGGCGATCGGCTGCGAGCGCCGCAACCAGGCGCGCGTAGGACTCGCTGCGAATCGCAACGCCGTCGACCCGCGCGACGCTGCCCGAGGGGAGTTCACCTTCGTTGCTGGGGGTGGAGAGGAGGCTCGCGACGGCTAGGCCGAGCCCGATGCTGGCGCCGAGGGCCAGGATCGGGCGCGCTGAGCCCGGTGCGCGGGTGTCGCGATTCTGGGCCATGCCGGGCCATGGCTTACCCAAAGCCCGGAGCTGGCACAATGGGGTAGGGTGCCGCTCGGGAGGACAGCGTGAAGATCGACGGTGCGATGCTGGTACAAAACCCCGCCGATGCGGCGGCGGCGGCGCTGCGGCTCGAGGAACTGGGATACCACGGCGGCTACACGTTCGAGGGCCCCCACGATCCCTTTCTGCCCCTCGCTGTGGCGGCCGGTGCCACGAGCCGGCTCGAACTCGCGACGGCGATTGCCATCGCCTTTGCGCGCAACCCGATGCTGCTCGCGAATCTAGGCTACGACCTCCAACTCCTTTCCGAAGGTCGTTTCATCCTTGGCCTCGGGTCGCAGATCCGTCCCCACATCCAGAAGCGCTTCAGCATGCCGTGGTCGCGCCCCGCAGCGCGCATGCGAGACCTCGTGCTCGCGATCCGCGCCATCTGGCGAGCCTGGCAGGAGGGCGAGAAGCTCGACTACCGCGGGGAGTTCTACTCGCACACATTGATGACGCCGGTTTTCAACCCGGGTCCGAACCCACACGGACTGCCGCCCATCTTCGTCGCCGGTGTCGGTCCCAAGATGACCGAGGTGGTGGGCGAGGTGGCCGACGGCTACTTCGTTCACCCCTTCCACACGCAACGCTTCCTGCGGGAGACGACCGTGCCAGCGCTCGAGCGCGGTCTGGCCAAGAGCGGACGTCTGCGCGACTCCCTCCAAGTTGCCTGCCAGGTGATTGTGGCAGTGGGCGAGACCGATGAAGAGCTCGACCGGTCGAAGAACGCCGCACGCGCGCATATCTCCTTCTACGGCTCGACGCCCGCCTATCGGCCGGTGCTCGAGAGCATCGGCCGCGGCGACGTGCAGGACGAACTCAACACGCTCTCCAAGAAAGGGGGCTGGCTCGAAATGGCGGGCCTGATCGACGACGAAATCCTCGAGCGGATTGCCGTGATCGGGCGGCCGGGAGAGATTGCCAACGCGGTGCGCGCTCGCTATGCGGGCTTCGCGGACCGCATCGCCCTGATCTCGCAGACCGCGCTCGAGCCCGAGAGTTGGATCGACGTCGTCAGGGCGTTGCGGGAAGACTGATCTCGACTCTCTCGCGCAATGTGGCGAGTGCATTGCGGAGTGCCGCACGCTCGCGTTCCGCACGCCAGGTGGCGCGCAGCTCGCGGCGCGCTTCGTCGACGCTGGGGTCCCGCGCAGGTTCCTGGCGGTGGACCCAGACCACGTGCTGGCCATAGGCCGATTCGATCGGCCCCACCCAGCGCTCGGGCTGGGCGCGCAGCGCCGCTTGTGCGAATTCGGGCCCCAGGCGTGAGGCAAGGGCGCGTTGCGAAGACAAGGGGAGCTGTGCCGGCACCAGCGAGGGATCGGCGCGCCGTATCGCCTCGTCCGGTGGGGTGCCCGCCGCGACGAGTTCTGCCTGCAATGCCACTGCATCGTTGGTCAAGCCGGCACCGCGGCGGTCGCGGGAGAGGAAGACCTGGCTGAGCTGGACCAGGGCGGGGCGTCGGTAGCGCTCCGGATCCCCGGCCAAGATCTGCGCCAGCGCGCCGTCGTCCGGCTCGTGATCGAGCGCCGCAGCCGCGATCGCCAGTCGCATGCGCTCGGCGAGGCGTCGGCGCACGACGAGGTCGGTGCGGTCCATACCCATCTCGAAGGCGCGGTCGACCAACTCCGCATCGGTGATCGTTTCCGATTCGGATCCGGCGAGCAGAAAACGCTGGTTCTGCGCCAGCCGCATCTGCACCACGGGATCCGTGCGGTGCCAACGCAGCGCTCGTGCTTCGCGCAGCAGCAGCTCTTCGTCCACCCAGGCGGCAAGCCGTCCCTCGAGTTCTGCGGGTGTCGGGTCGCGCCCGAGTTCCCGGCGGGCGAGCGTCTCCAGCCGGGTCAACTGCTGCGGCGTGACGACGACCGGCTCCGGCCGGATCGCGGCGGCGTCTGCGAGCAGGCCCTGGAGCGCAAAAAGTCCAGCCCCGATCGCGAGGAAATGGAGCAGGGGCGAGCGGAGCCAACCCGGGCGTGCCATCCCGGGGCGCCTCAAGGCGGGCAACCGATGGGCGAGGCGGGGACGCGCCCCAGCCGCCTCCGCAGGGGGCGCCCCAGCCGCCTCCGCAGGGGGCGCCCCAGCCGCCTCCGCAGGGGGCGCCCCAG
>PBYF01000135.1 GCA_002729515.1 Deltaproteobacteria bacterium | reverse complement strand
CTACCGCGCGGTGGGTAACACCGCCTCCAGACGCGGCTTGCAGCGCCTTCAGCGCGCGCTACCGCGCGGTGGGTAACACCGCCTCCAGACGCGGCTTGCGACCCAGCATCGAGTTCCTGCCATGGACGAGAATCCCCGATCTCGCAACGGCCTGGCCCATCGTGAACGAGGCGGAACGAGACAACGCGGGTATCCTGCTCGACACCCGGCGCTGGAAACGCCAACCCGGGAACCCGGCCGTCGACGTACTGCGGGAAATTCCCGGCGATCGCATTCCGGTGCTCCAGACCTGCGGCTTCCGGCCCGAGCCCGAGGGAGACCCCATGACCGAGTGCACCGCGAAGCGGCTGCTGCCCGGCGAGGGTGCCGTGGGCTTCGCCGGCCTCGACGAGATCGGCACAGACCCGCTGCTTGCCCCCGAGGTCTTGAACCTCGAACTCGCCCGGGCCCAGCCCACGGCCGAGCAGGGACGGGCCGCCACGCAAAGCGTCCCCGACCGGTGATAGAATGACCGGCGCCATGGACACGATCGGAAAGCGGCTGGAAGAAATCCGGGCCCAGGGCTATACGATCCTGCGCGACGCGATCGAGCCGGCCCCGAACGCCGGCGGCCTGGCCGGGCACTCGGCGGTGCGCTTCTGCGCCGTGGGCGCGGCGGGCGGCCCACGCCGATGGACTTCCGGCTCTTCGAGAGCGATCCCCCCGGCGGAGGATCCCGGCTCGTGACCCGCGCGCAGGGCATCGAAAAAGTGATCGTGAACGGTACCGTCAGCGTCGACCGGGACGAGCTGACGGAAGCCCGAACAGGACAGGTGATTCGCACGCGCTGAAGCGCGCAACCAGGAGGATTCCCCATGAGCGAAGGCCGCATCATCCGGGTCGACATGACCGACCAGAGCGTTTCGATCGACCCCTTCCCCGAAGAATGGCACCTGCTCGGCGGCCGCGCCCTCTCGGCCAAGATCCTCCTCGCCGAGTGCGACGCCACCTGCGACCCCCTCGGCCCGGACAACGTGCTGGTCGTGGCACCGGGTGCGCTCGCCGGCACCTCGGCGCCCACTTCCGGGCGCATCTCGATCGGGGGAAAGAGCCCGCTGACCGGCGGCATCAAGGAAGCCAACGCCGGGGGCAACCCGGGCCAGGACCTGATGAAGCTCGGCTACCGGGCCATCATCGTAAAGGGCCAGCCCGGCGACCGCGACAAGCGCTGGGCGCTCGACGTCACCGAGGAAGGCGCCACGCTCAAGGACGCGACCGAGTACAAGGGCTTGTGGAACTACGCACTGATCGGCGAGCTGGCGAAGACCTACAGCGCGACGGCTTCGTTCATCTCGATTGGCCCCGCCGGCGAACTCGAGCTCTTGGGCGCTTCGGTGGCGTGCACCGACCAGGAAAAGGAGCGCCACCCCGTGCGCCACGCGGGGCGGGGCGGGCTCGGCGCGGTGATGGGGAGCAAGTGCCTGAAGTACGTGTCCGTGGACGCGGCGAAGAAGCCCGCGCGCGCGCCGGCCGACCGCGAGGCGTTCATAGCGGCGACCAGGACGACCTCCAAGGCCTACCTGGAGGGCCCGCGGCCGATGCAGCACGGCACGAGCACCTCCGTGGGAATGGCCCAGATCCTCAACACCTTCCCCTACAAGAACCGCATCGAGGGGCAGTCGCCCGACGCCGAGACGCTCGACGGCCACCGGATCATCGAGAGCTTCGAGACGCGCGGTGGCGGAATGCACAACTACCAGACGGGTTGCATCGTGAAGTGCAGCAACGTCGTGCACGACGAGGACGGCAATTACAAGACGTCCGCACTCGAGTTCGAGACGCTCACGTTGCTCGGCTCGAACTGCGGGCTCGCGAGCTGGGAGGACGTCGCCGACCTCGATCGCCTGTGCGACGACATCGGGCTCGACACCATCGAGACCGGTGCGGCGATCGGTGTCTACATGGACTCCGGAGCCATGGAGTTCGGCGATGCGGAGGGGGCAAAGCACCTGATGCGCGAGATCGCCGAGGGGAGCGACGTCGGCCGGACCATCGGGAACGGGGCCGTCGCCACCGGCAAGCGCCAGAAGCACCACCGGGTTCCGACCGTGCGGGGCCAGGCGATTCCCGCCTGGGATCCGCGGCCGCTCAAGGCGACGGGCGTCACCTACCTCACGAGTCCCCAGGGCGCCGACCACACGGCCGGGCTCGTGGTGAACCCGGGGCTCGCACCCGAAGACATGCCGGCGGCCTCGCGGGACAACCAGGTCATCAACGCGGCGATCGATTCGTCGGGCTTCTGCATGTTCCTGATGCTGAACCTGGACCAGGTGCGCACGCTGTACTCGGCTTTCTTCGGCGAGGAGTGCACGCGCAAGGCCATCTTCGCGATGGGCTGGCAGTGCCTCGAAGACGAGTGGGAATTCAACCGCCGCGCGGGCTTCAAGCGCGAGGACGACGTCATGCCCGACTGCATGATGCAGGACGCGATCGGCCCGCAGAAGGTCGTCTTCGACGTCGATCCGGAGATCGTCGCCAAGACCTACGAGCCCTACGAGCCGGACGAGGCGTTCTGGTCGAAGGGCGGGACTGGCTGAGGACCCCCGGCGTCGCTCAGAACATGTAGGACCCGCCGCTTACCGAGACCAGCTGACCGGTCTGGTGCCGGGAAGCGTCCGAGGCGAAGAAGAGCGCCGCCTTGGCGATGTCCTCGGGCCGCCCGATGCGCTTGATGGGCTGGTTGCCCACGTTGAAGAGTTCGCCGCCGCTCTCGACGGCTTCCTTCATCTGCTCGGGTGTGCCGAAGAACTCGTAGCCGTACTTGCGCCAGAAGCTGCCTTTCCCGACGTGGCTCTCTTCCCAGGGAACGATCCAGCCCGGGGCCACACAGTTGATGCGCACGCCGGTCTCGCCCCACTCGGTGGCGAGCGCCTTGCTGAAGGCCATGACGTAACCCTTGGTGCCGCCGTAGTGGGCGACCTGCACGCCGGCCTCGCCCACCAGCGCGGAATTCGACGTGATGTTCACGATACTGCCCTCGCCGCGCTCGACCATGGCGGCGCCGAAGACCCGGGTGCAGTTCACGACGCCCCAGATGTTGAGGTCCAGTTCCCATTCGAGTTCTTCCTGGGGCTTGTCCAGGAAAGGCCGCGGGTAGGCAACGCCGCCCGCGTTGTTCACGAGCACTTCGACCGCACCGAATTCCGTATTCGCCCGGCCGGCCATCGCTTCGACCGAGGCCCGGTCGGTAACGTCCGTGGCCACCACGAGTGTCGCGCCCGGACCAGGAGCCGACGCGGCCACCTCCTTGCACTGGGCTTCGTCGCGGCTGGCCAGCACGACGTTCACGCCCTCGGCGACGAATTCGTGCACGAGCCCGCGCCCGATACCACCGCTGGCGCCGGTAATGACCGCCGTCTTGCCGCCGAGACCGAGATCCATCGCAGATCCTCCTGGGAGCGCTTCACTCTACTATGCCGAGCGGCGTGCTCGACACCCTGATCCGGGGTACGACTCTCGTCGACGGCAACGGCTCGCCCAGCCGCAACGCCGCACTCGGCGAGCGTGTGCGCCCAGAAGGAATCGAGACCGGGATCGCGCGCGGCTCCGGGCTCAGAAATCCTGGGGCAGGCCGAGGTATTCCTCGAAGACCTCGTCGCGGTGCTCGATCAGGGACGCATCGACCGGCGCGTCCTTCCACGAGCCGTAGGCGGCCCGGATCATGTCCGGCATCGGGCTCTGCTCGTGGGGGAGCGGCACCACGAGATTCGAAAAGCACGCCCAGTAGATATCCACCGCAGAAAGACTCTCCCCCACGAAAAAGCGGCGTCCCGCTTCGCGCTGGCGGCGCAACTGAGCGGCCAGTAGATCGAGAATCTCGGTGGCACGCGCTTCGGCAGCGGCCACGGATGCGCGGTCTTCACATCCAAACTTCCACGGCATCGTGTTGGAATCGATCGGCGCATCCTTCATCAGCGCCAGACGGCGGGTCCAGCCGAAGCCGTGCTCGCCGCAGATCTCGTGGGCGAGCCCCAGCGCCAGGGCCCGCTCGCGGGGGTCCGCCGGCAGCAGGGCCGGCTGCGGCTCCAGGCGCTCCGCGAGGAACAGGATTTCGGCCCAGCCGCTGCGGGGGCGTTCTTCCCGGTACATGGCTGCGGGCGCGCTCGTTTGCCGCGTCCACGCGAGGAGGGTTTCGTCGTGCTGGCCGGCGTTCTGGCGCACCGGAAGGTAGGGGATCTTCTTCACCTTCAAGATCCCCTTGGCCGACTCGCTCCAGGGTCCGGGAACCCCGGCGGTCAGGACGAGGCGGAGCCCGTCGCGCCCGATCGCGTCGTCGATTTCGATGTAGTCCATGGCGCTTTGCCTCCGCTGGCGCTCCAGCACACCCGCTCAGTTACACGGTCCCCGGTCATGCATCGCCCGTGCCTTTCTCGCCGGGCACCGGAGCGTCCACCGCTTGAACCTCGGCCGGCAGGTCGCGCAGCCGCGGCATGATCGCCAGGTCATCTACGTAGCCGCGCACGGCGAGCACGGACAAGATCGCCTCGGCGGCCAATTCGAGCGGCATCACCGTCGGCGCGGGGAAGACCCCGCGTTCCAGCCAGATCTTCGTGATCTCGATGGTGCGCTCGAGGCCCCAGGCCTGCGCAAACTCGGTGCCCTGGGTGTTGCCGAGTACGCACCGCGTGAAGTCGAGGTCCGGGTGCTCCATGCGCCAGCCTTCGATCATCGCGTCGAGCGCGACCTTCGAAACGCGGTAGAGCGTGAGGCCGGGCATGCACTCGCGCACCGAATAGGAAGAGACGTAGAGGGCGCGTCCCCGGCTCTCACGCAGGTGCGGCACGGCCTCCGCCGTCAGGAGCGACGCGCCCACCAGATTCGTGTCGAGAACCTCGCGCCAGCTCTCCTGGCTGGACTCGGTGAGCATCCCGAGCGGCGACATCCCGGTGACGTAGACCAGGGCGTCGAGTCCGCCAAAGGCCTCGACCGTCCGGGCCACGGTGCGCGTGCAGTCCGCCGCGCTGCGCACGTCGCAGGGCACCGCGATCGCACCGGAAGCGGCTTCGGCCACGGCCTCGTCGAGACGCTCCTTGCGGCGCGCTGCGAACGCGACGCGGGCGCCGGCTGCGGCAGCCATGATGCCGACGGCGCGACCGACTCCCGAGGACGCTCCCACCACGAGCATCCGGCGATCGCGAAGATCCAAGGAAACCGACACGCTGCCCTCCCGACTCACGACCCGAGAGCCCGGCAGCGCTCGGCGTTCCGTTGCAGAATTCGCTCTTCGCTTTCCGCCGAAAGCGCCGCGGTCCGGGATCGGGGCGCGTCCTGGGTCGTTCCCTCGTGGATCATCGGTCGCAGCCACCGGGCACAGGCGTCGATCGGGCGGGTCATCGGCGTTCTCCAGGGACGTCTCGAGCCGCTTATAATGCCACGCGTCGAGCATCCCGGGGGGTGCCGGTTGAAGGAGTTTCCCATGAAATCTTCCATGAGCTTCGGGGCCCAGATCGCCGACACCTCGCGCAGGGGTGAATTCCAGATCGTGCACGAGTGCGTCGAGCAGGCTGCACTCGCCGAGGAGGTGGGCTTCGACAAGGTCTGGCCCGGGGAGCACCACCCCCGGGCGGCGGTGGAAACACTCCGAAACCTCGGCAAAAAAATCATTCCGCGCTACCGCTGAGCGCCTTGCCATGCTCGACCACCTGCTTTCTCCCGGACGCATCGGCAGTGTCGAACTGCGGAACCGGATCGCCATGTCGGCCATGGGCGTCGAGATCGTCGATCCCGACGGACACGCCCGGGAACCCCTCATCGCCTATTACGAAGAACGGGCCCGCGGTGGCGTGGGTCTCATCGTCACCGAAGTCTGCGCCATGGCCTACCCGCGCGGAGCGAACGCAAAGCGGCAGCTGGCGATTTCGGACGATGCCTACCTGCCGGGCCTGCGGGAGCTGACCGAGCGGGTGCACGCGCACGGCGCAAAAATCGCGCTTCAGCTCGTGCACCACGGCAAGGTTTCGCGGCTCGACATCAAGGAAGGGCGCGACGTGCTGATGCCCTCCGAGCCGCAGTGGCACGGCGCGATGGACATGGCTCGCGACCTCACTCGGGAAGAACTCGCAATGCTCATGGCCGCCGTCGGCGGCGAACAGCCCAAGATCCGTGCCGCGACGCAGCTGGACCTCGAGCAGATCGCCTTCGACTTCGGCGCCGCTGCCGAACGGGCGCGGCGCGCGGGCTTCGACGCCGTAGAAATCCACGCCGCCCACGGCTATCTGCTCTCGGAGTTTCTCTCCCCCTGCTGGAACCACCGCGAAGACGACTACGGCGGACCCATCGAAAACCGCGCTCGGCTGCTCCAGGAAGTGCTGCGCTCCTGCAAGCAGCGCGCGGGCGACGATTTCACCGTCTGGGCTCGTATCGACGCGAAGGAGTTCCGCACGCCGAACGGAATCACTTTCGAAGACGCGCAACGCACCGCCGAACTGGCCGTCGAAGCCGGTGCCGACGCGATCGACGTGAGTGCGTACCAGGACTCTACGTCGGGCATCGCGTTCACCGAGGGAACCCTCGTGCACCGGGAAGCGGCCTTCGCAGAATACGCGGCGGGCATCAAGGCCCGCGTAGGGGTTCCGGTGATCGCCGTCGGCCGCATCGAACCGGAAGTCGGAGACGCACTGATCCGCGACGGCAAGGCCGACGTCATCGCCATGGCGCGAAAGCTGCTGGCCGACCCGCATCTGCCCCGCAAGCTCTCCGAGGGGCGCGCGGACGACGTGCGCCCCTGCATCTACTGTTACACCTGCGTTGCGCAGGCCTTTTTCGACCGCACGGTGCGTTGTGCGGTGAATCCGGTGACGGCCCACGAAAGCGAGCTGGCGCGGGTCGAAGACACGCCGGCCGAAGACCGCAAGAAGGTGCTGGTCGTGGGCGGCGGTCCCGCCGGCATGGAGGCGGCGCGCATCGCTGCATTGCGCGGACACCGGGTCGTCCTGTGCGAGAAGAGCCCCCAGCTCGGCGGAACGCTGCGCTTCGCTTCGCTCGTGTACGAACCCAACGAGCGTCTGCTGCGCTGGCTCGAACGCCAGGTGCGGGCACTCGACATCGACCTGCGCCTGGGCACCGAGATGAACCCCGAACGGGTGCGCGAAATCGCGCCGGACCTCGTGCTGGTGGCGGTCGGTGCGCGGCGCGCGCGCCCGGAGTTCCCGGGTGCGCACCTCGACCACGTCTTCGACGGCGACGACCTGCGCGAACTCCTCACCGGCAAGGGGGGCACGGCCGCGGGTGCCAAACTTTCACTCGTCGGGCGCCTCGCCGTAGGTGCCGGGCGCGCAGCGGGCATCACGAGCCATCCCGGGCGGCTGCGGGAAGCCTCGCGGGCCTATATGCCGCTGGGAAAACGCATCGTCGTCATCGGCGGCGGGCTCGTGGGCTGCGAACTCGCGGAATTCTTCATCGAGCGCGGGCGCCAGGTCACCGTGCTGGAGGAGGGCGCCCGATTCGCCACCGAAATGGCGCATCCGCGCCGCTGGCGCGTGCTGCACGAATTGCGCGAACACGGCGCGGAACTGGTCGCAAACGCGCGGGTCCTCGAGGTCACCCCCGACGCGGTGCACTACGAGACCCAAGCAGGCGAAGCCCTTCACGCCGGCCAGGTAACGGCGGACGCCGTCGTCGTCGCCACGGGTCTGCTGGAAAACCCGGAGCCCGTTGCGGCGCTGCGCACGGCGGGGATCCCGGTCGAGGTCATCGGCGACGCGACGGGCGTCGGCTACATCGAAGGCGCGATCCACGAGGGCTTCGAGGCGGCACGGGCCATTGGCACCGCTGGCCGCTGAGCCATGGCCGACGCCACGCTGGAGCAGCTGCGGGTCATCGTCGTGGTCTACGTCAGCGCGATCGCGCCGCTCGTGCTGGTTCCCGTACTGCGCGCAAAAGGCCGGCTTCCCGCGTGGGTCACCCCGGTCTACATCGGGAGCTTTCTCGCCTGCGCCCTCGGCTGGGAACTCTGGTTCAGCTACGGCTGGGTCGCGGGCGACCCCGTCGACCTGCGGCGCGCCGACGTGCTGAACACGATGCTCCCCATGCAGATCAACTGGCTGCTCAACTCGCTCGCGGACGCGGGGACCGTGTGCCTGGGCGGACTGCTGCTGGCGTGGTGGGCCTGCGGCCGCCGCTCCGAAATCTTCCGGCGCTGGCACTGGGGAGCCTTCGCGGTTCTGCTCGGCTGGTGCATCGCGCAGAACCTCTTTGTCGAGATGTTCCTCTACCACGACCAGCTCGCCGAGGGAAAACCGCTTTCCTGGGCGCCCTTCGCCCCGACCGGACCCTGGCTCAACCCGACGCTCTTCCGTTACGCGGGGCGCACCATCACGCTCCAGGGGCAGCTGCCCTGGCTGATCGTGCCGCCAATTCTTTATGGGGTAGTGATCGAAACCGTCAAGCGGCGGGAGGCCGCGGGCTGACGCCCCGGCGCAGGTGCGGGTGCACCTCGCGCTCGTAGAGATCGAGCATTCCGCTGGCCAGGCGCGGGTCGATACCTGCGAGGAGCGGGCTCAGGTAGAGCACGCTTTCGTCGCCCAGTGTTTCGGCCAGCGCGAGCACCTCTTCGGGCGTGAGCACCTGGTAGGCATTGCTGCTGCGCACGGTTTCTTCGGTGATATCCACCGCGTAGGGGCCCGCGGGTTTTCCGTAGGCCTCGACCGTCCACTCGCTGTAGGAGCGCAGCTGGTGCAGGACGTGCGGCACGACGCGCTCCCAGTCTTTATCGGGTGCTTTCGAAACCCACAAGAAGATCGGGCCCTGGCGCGGGTACGCCCCCGGATCGGGCTTGCCGAGCGCCAGGCACTCGTCGCGGTAGGGCTGCCAGAGCCGCGGATCGAGCGGTGGAAACCAGCCGTCGGCGATGTGCGCGGCGCGGCGCGCGGCGGCCGGAGTGCCGCCCCCCAACAAGATAGGAGGCGCCGGTTCCGGCTTCGGCGTGACGTGGCAGCGGCGCCCCCGCCACTCGAAGGGCTCGCCCGTCCAGGCGAGACGCAGCAGCTCGATCGTCTCGCCGATTTCACGCCAGCGGTCTTCGAGGCGGCACCCGAACATCTCGAATTCCGCCGGGCGATAGCCCCCACCGATACCGAGAAGAAGACGCCCGCCCGTGGCCAGCTGCGCCACCGCTGCGTCTTCGGCCAGCTTGATCGGATCGTAGAGCGGAGCCAGCAGCACAGACGTGCGCAGGCGGATATTCCGCGTGCGTCCGCCCATGGCACACGCCAGCGGCAGCGGCGACGGGTTGTAGCCATCGGGAGAACTGTGGTGCTCGCCGAGCCCCACGCTGTCGAAACCCAACGCGTCCGCCCACTGCACGTGGTCGAGCGCGGCCGCGTACAATTCGCGCGCCGGCGCTCCAAAATCCGGCGCACGCATGTCGTAGGTCATCACGAGTTCCATCGGAATCTCCTCAAACGGAATCGGGCCGCGACAACACGAGTACCCGAATCGCGCAGCTCGTGCGCCGCATAGGTGGAGTAGAGCAATTTCGCCTTCGCAAACAGGCGCTCGCGCTCTTCGCCCTTCGCCTCGCGGGCGACGCACTCCCCCGCACCGCCGCGGCATTGCAGGCAGACGCACGGATCCGCAACGAGGTTCTGGTACCAGCCCGGGTGGCGCGGGGCGCCGCCCTTCGAGGCAATCACGGCCAGGTCGCCCCCGGCGTGCACGAACGCAAGCGCTGCTTCCCGCTGCGCGCGCCACGCGTCGTGAGCAGCAGCGTGCTACCGCGCCCGGAAGCGCCAGCCGCCCTCGTGGGAGACGATCTCGCCGGCCGTGGGCGGCGCGTAGTGAGTACCGATCACCAGGAGACCGCCGTCGGCGTGAGCGTCGATCAGGCGCCGGCGCGTCGCCACCGCCTGCGCCGAATCCGAATCGGCGAGCATGCCCCACTGGGGCTCGGCCCACTGCACCGGGTGGTGCGTCAAGTCGCCGGTAATCATCGCCGCGGCGCCGTCGGAAGCCATGCGCACGGCGACGTGCCCCGGCGTGTGCCCCGGCGTCGCCTCGAGCCAAACCTCGTCCGTGAGCTTGTGATCGCTCTCCACCAGGTCGGCCTGGTCTGCGTCGATCAGCGGGCGCACGGATTCGTTCAACGTCGCCGCGAAACCGAGTTCCTTTTCCCGGCTCCAGTGCTCCCACTCGACGCGCGCGAACAGGTAGCGAGCGCGTGGAAACGTCGGCACCCAGCGGCCGTCCACTTCGCGCGTGTTCCAGCCCACGTGGTCGAAGTGCATATGGGTGCACAACACGACATCGATCGAATCCAGGGGAAAACCCGCCGCTTCTAGGTTCTCGAGGAAGGGCGAGTGCTCCGGGGAGGGGATGCCCTCCACCTGGTGCGGCCCCATGCACGTATCGACCAGAATCGTGCGGCCCTGGGATTCGACGACGAGCCCGTGCACCGAAAGTACCAGGTTGCCTTCCGCGTCCGCGAAGCCCGGCTGGAGCCAGTCGAGGTGGCCCCGCCAGTCCTCCTCGGACACGTTGGGGAAGAGCCCGATGTACGGGAAGGTGCTGCAGCTCTCCTCGACCCGGGTGACACGAACGTTTCCGATCTGCCAGCTGAGGTTGCTCATGATCGGGCGATCATACCCCACCGAGCAGGGTCCGATTCGCCAGCCGAAAAAGACCTCCGGTGCCCGCTCCTCAGGAGCCGTCGAGCGGACTCGCCACGCCCAGGCCCCCGCGGTTCAGGACGTGGGTGTACACCATCGTCGTGGCGACGCTTCGATGGCCCAGGAGTTCCTGCACGGTGCGGATATCCTGGCCGCGTTCCAGCAGGTGCGTGGCAAAGCTGTGCCGCAGCGAGTGACAGCTGGCGTTCTTGGCAATTCCCGCACGGCGCACGGCCGCCTTGACCGCGCGCTGCACCGTACTTTCGTGCAGGTGATGGCGACGCTCGCCCCCCGAGCGCTGGTCCACCGAGCGGCGCTGCGCGGGAAACACGTACTGCCAGTGCCACTCCTTCGGAGCGGCGGGGTACTTCCGGTCGAGCGCGCCGGGCAGGAACACCTCGCCGAAACTCTGCGCCAGATCGGTGCAGTGGTACGCACGAGCAACCCCGAGCTGGTGCAGCAAAGCATCGCGAAGGCTATGCGGGAGCACCGTCACCCGGTCCCGCCGGCCCTTTCCTTCCCGGACCACGATTTCGCCGCGATCGAAATCAATGTCCTTCACCCGCAGGCGAAGCGCTTCGAGCAGCCGCAGCCCCGAGCCGTAGAGCAGCGCCGCCACGACACCGGGCACGCCGGACATGGCTCCTAGTAGTGCTCGAACCTCCTGTTCCGTGAGCACCACCGGCAGTCGACGGGGACGGCGCGCACGCACGATCGGACCGAGCCCTTCCAAGGGCGCCTCGAGCACCTCCCGGTACAGGAAGACCAGCGCATTGAGCGCCTGGTTCTGCGTCGAGGCCGCGACGTGCTTCCGTTCGGCCAGGTGGCCCAGAAATGCCACCACCTCCGGGCCGCCCATGCGCGCCGGGTGTCTTCCGCGGTGGAACGCCACGAAGCGCTCCGCCCAGTAGACATAGGCCTGTTCAGTTCGACGACTGTAGTGACGCGTCCGGATCACGCGCCGAAGCTGGCCCCGAATCGAATTGCCCGAAGCTTGCGGTGACATCCACACACCCCACGCGCCAACAAGAGCCAGCGCCCCACGGGGTGAACTTCCGGGACCGCCCACAGGATAGGGCCAAAACCGCACTGCTCAAACAGCCCCAGACGACGTATCAGCACCCGAACGCGCCGCTATATTCAATATCCGAGCGTCTGCACGTGCAGGTGGGATTCCGGTGTCCTTTCGGGCCGTTGCCAACCCGCCCCCCCTGGGTTACGACGGTAGATGAACATCAGAGTTCCAGTTACTAACTAGTTGGGCGGCTTCCGGAGCCAGAGTAATTCGCGCTCTCTTGACGCAGGTGGGGAATGTCGCAGACGAGCACAGAACGGTCACTCCTTCTCCGAGCTCTCTTGTGGGGAAGCGATTCGTCATCGCCTCGCCAACTACTCTTCTTGGCGGTCGCGTGCCTTCTGTTCTCGGTTCTAGGCTTCTCCGTATGGCACTTCGATCGCATGGGTGTACCCAACGAGCTGGAACTTGCCCCGGTCACTGGGCTAGTGACTTCGAAGGCCCTCGGGCCCCGCGTTAAGGGTTCGCACTCCAGCGTCTCCTTCGCTCTGAACTCGACCGACAAGGTGGTCTATTTGCCATCCAAGGGCTGGGGTATCGCGCGGCTCCATGACGCCGTACCGATAGGCGCTCGGCTCCGAGTCCTCCTCGAGGAATCCTGCGTCGAAGACGTTGAGGAATCCAAGTGCGTGTTCTGGAGTATCGACATTGACGGTGAGCCGTACCGCACATTCGAGAGCATCAGCGAGGCCTGGGCAAAAAACAATCGGGCGGGTCTCTGGATTGGCATCGGTTTCGGGCTTTGCGGGCTTCTGTGCCTCTTTCAGTCCAGGTTCGCGAAGGCAGTGCCCGCGCCGCCCAACAAGGCGTTGAACGCGGACGTGGAATAGCGTGGTTCGAATCACCCCTGTACCGTCTTGGCATCAACCTTTCCAGGCTCGGCGTAACGCGGCGGCACTATTCCACGCCGGTTAACGCCGATCCGTTAGGCCGCGCAACGGAGCGTTGTGATCGAGTTCGGTCCTCACCTCGTCCGTCCCAGCTACCACCGGGATCCGTGGTTCGCGGGAAGCGAGACCTCCGACCGGGTCTACTCTTGGCAGTGCGTCTCGTGTCAAGTCGATGTCCACGCCTCTCTCGAGACCATCCTCCGCGAGGCCTGGTCGTGGGAGACGCATCTCGGCGAGGAACTCGCAACGGCAGCCACCTCTCACTTCGAGCTCAACGCAGTGGGCAAGTCCCACGACGGCGGCTGGCCGAGCGTCCTACTCGTCCCGTGCGTCTCTTGCGGCGCCCGCTACCTGCTGTACGCCGGCGTCAACGAACCTTCGAACTCCGTCTACCGGGTGGTCATCCAAGGGCTGTCGGAGGTGCGCGGCCTAACAAGCGCTTGCAGCTGACGGCCGCACGCGGGGCGGTCCCGGACCGTGATACTCTTGGGGGCCTAATCCGGGCGTCTCAGCGCGGCTGCGGGGCCGCGTCCGCAGCTGAAGCGCCACTCCGTTGGGCGGCGAAACGTGTATCTGAGCCGGTACACAATCTCGAAGCCGTCTGTGGTCGTTGAACTCGACCCAGAGACGGGGCAGCTGCAGCAGGGCTGTCAGCTTGACTGACATGGCG
>PBYF01000134.1 GCA_002729515.1 Deltaproteobacteria bacterium | reverse complement strand
GTCGATCACCAGGGCCGGAAGCGAGCCGGGGCGTCGATCACCAGGGCCGGAAGCGAGCCGGGGCGTCGATCACCAGGGCCGGAAGCGAGCCGGGGCGTCGATCACCAGGGCCGGAAGCGAGCCGAGGCGTCGATCACCAGGGCCGGAAGCGAGCCGGGGGAACGGGGGGCAACGCGCCCCCAGCCGCGGCGTTCCGCAGATCGACGCGGCGACCTAGAAACGCTGGATCAGCTCGTCGTCGGGGCCTTCGGCGTCTTCGCTGAGGAGGTCTTCGGGTTTGACGTCCTCTTCGTCCGCAGCCTCGCCGCCTTCGAAGTCCGCCCAGGTGCCGTCCGAAGACGATCCGATGCCGCGGAAGCGGAGTGCAAAATCGTCGGGGTTGGTGACGTGCTTGAGGGCCTCTTCGTAGGTCACGAGTTCCTGCTTCACCAGGTTCATCAGCGATTGGTCGAAGGTCTGCATCCCGTAGGTCGTGAAGCCCTTCGAAATCGCGTCCTGGATCTCCTTGGTGCGATCCTTGTCCGCGATGCACTCCCGGATGCGCGCCGTCGACACCATCACCTCGAGCGCCGGCACGCGGCCCTCACCGTTCGCCCGGGGAACCAGGCGCTGGGAAATCACTGCCCTCAGGATCGACGAAAGCTGGAGCCGGATCTGCTTCTGCTGGTAGGGCGGGAAGACCGAGATGATCCGGTTGATGGTCTCGGTGGCATCGAGGGTGTGCAGGGTACTCATCACCAGGTGGCCGGTCTCGGCAGCGGTAATCGCGGTTTCGATCGTCTCGAAGTCCCGCATCTCACCGACGAGAATCACGTCCGGGTCTTGACGCAGAGCGGCCCGCAACGCGGTTGAGAAGCTCTGTGTGTCTACGCCGATCTCTCGCTGGTTCACGATTGATCTGCGATCGCGAATCAGAAATTCGATCGGGTCCTCGATCGTCATGATGTGGCAGGTGCGGTTGGCGTTGATGAACTCGATCATCGACGCCAGGCTCGTCGACTTTCCAGAGCCCGTCGTACCCGTCACCAGGATGAGACCGCGCTGCTCCATGGCGACCGACTCGATCACCTTGGGCAGGTGCAGATGCTCGAGAGACTTCACGCCGAACGGAATCACCCGGAAGACGATCCCCACGCTGCCGCGCTGCTGAAACGCATTGACACGAAAACGGCCCAGCCCCGGGATGCCGTACGCGAGGTCGACCTCACGAGTCTCCTCGAAGCGTTCCTTCTGGATCGGGTTCATGATGGCGAGCGCCATCTTCTGAATCTCTTCGGGCATCAGGCGCTCGCTGTTCTTCAACGGCACGAGGGCGCCATCCACCCGGAACATCGGCGGCAAGCCGGACTTCAGGTGGATGTCGGAGGCACCGCCCCTGAGCGCGACTTTGAGAACTTCGTTGAGATCCAAACCCCTGCCTCTCCTGGTTTTTTAGCCGCAGGCACCCACCTGCTTCTTCGTCCTGTTGCACCTCTTGCTTAAGCGAAGCGGGGCGTTTTCCCATCGGCCGGAGGTCCTCAGGCTGGAGTTCCGGCAGTCCGATCAGGGAGCGAGCCAGAGAACCCTCGGCGGTTCCGGCAGAAACGAGGGGAAAATGCCGGTGCGTGAGGCCCATGCCGCTGCCTTGGCGGCAAGCCTGTTGATCCTGGGACTTCCGGCCTGCGTGCTACCGGTTCGCACCGCACCCGGTGTGGCCGGACGAGTCGTCGATCGGGCTTCGGGCGCACCCGTGTCGAACGCGATCGTGGTGGTCCGCTTCGACGGCCGCTATGGCGACCAGTTCCCGGACCGCGAGCACATCGGTCATGCGGAAACCCGAACGGCCGCGGACGGAAGCTTCGACTTCGAGCGCTACTCGAGTGCGGGCCTCTCGGTGTGGCCGCTCTTCCGGACCGAGGTCCGCATCGTATCGGTCTTCAGCCCGGGCCATCGCTGCCCGGATCCCCTCCATGTAACGGGCCTTTCCGAGGTTGAGGTCACTCTCGACACGGCACGCAACTCCGAAGACCAGCGGGATTCGTGTCCAACGGTGGCATCGCGACGCGGCGAGACCGACCAATACCGGGCAGCCTGGCGTGCACTCCATCCCTCGCCGGAGACCACCGCATGGAGCAACGGACGCGAACCGCTCGAGCGCGCGCTCGCCGCGCGCAACGCCCTGGGCTTCGGTGCAAACTGTGCAGGACCCGTAACGGACTTGGCGCTCGCGCCGGACGGTGCGCACGTGGCATACGTCTCGGACGCGGGCGGACACCCGCAGACCCACCTGGCCGCTCTGGAGCCCACGGGACCCGCTTCCGCCCAAGCCGTGGCAAGCGTCGAGCATGTACCGCCGCGCCGGCTCGTATGGACCGGCCCCGGGGAACTTGCCCTGTGGCTCCCCGTCAGCCCGTCCGACTCCCACCTTCCTTCCTCGATCCTCGCGCGCGGGCGCGCGGAGGTCATCTGGACCAATCGAAACTCGCTGCCCGCCGCACCCGACCGGGGCATCGGGCCACCGGCACCCCCGGGACTCGAAGCCCGGCCCCTCGATCCCGAAGACCTCTCGGACGAATCGGACACGCGCCGGCTCGGACGCTCGTTCGGACTCGAGCGGACTCTCGATATCGCAACCGGGCTGCCGCACGACCGACTGCTCGTGCGCCGTCCAGACGGCTTCGGCTACGCGATCCCGCTCCCGGGCGAGGCTTGCGGTGGAGCGCGCTTCGGCCGACCCCAGGCCCGAATCGGTGCCGAAGGCCGTTTCGGCTTCGATCTTCGCTTCGTCCAGGGCGGCTGCCACGCTGTCGCCATCGACCTCGAAACCGGCGCGTGGAGTCTCGTCGACCGCGCGCAAGGCGAGACCCGGTGCCGTGCCCGGCGAACACTCCCACCGCTCCAGCTCACCGCGGCCCTCCGCGGCTGGACCCGCGAGTTGCATGACGCCATGCGAGCGTCCGGCGTCGATCCCCGCAGCTCCTACGCGCTGCGCATCGGCGAGCACGGAGCGACACGCGTCATCGGCCGCAGCTTCAAAGGCGCCACCCTGACGGTCGACGCGCCACGCTTCCCAGTCGCGACTCCGCTGCAGCGCATCGACATCACCAACGTATCTCCGGTAGGCGGCGGCGATGGGCGGCCCGTCACCGCCCCACCCGCGATGGAGCCCCTCTAGCGGTTCGGCGGAATTGGGAAGCTCAGTACGTCTTCGAAAAGCTGATGAGCAACCCGACACCTGCACCGCTCACCGCACCGCCGGCGACGCGGCGCAGGAGCGCCCACTCGGCGGAAAAACAGAGCAGCCCCGCCGTAACCCCTGCGATCGCACACACGAGGAGCACCGCCGAAACCACCGGGTACTCGCGAATGAATACGCTCAGGCGCGGTCGGAGTCCGCGCTCTCCATCTCGCGGAGCCGCCGGCGAAGCCAGAGCACTCCCGCCCCGATCGCCACTGGAGGAAGCACCGAAAGGAAGATCGTCGTCCCGACAAAGGCCGCACGGACCTCGTCGTCGCGGCCGGCCGAGCAGACCGAGCACGCCTGCGCGATCTCGGGCGACCCGACGACCAGCGCCGCACAGAGGCTGCGAATCGCGCCGCGCACACTCACCGATAGACCACCCCGTAGAGCACCGGCCAGACTCCGACCACGAAATACCAGAGTACCTCGGCGGAGGCCAAGCGTCCCGCGGAGAGCCAGCCGCGCCGCAACAGCACGTAGACATACGCCAGCAGCGCGATGGCGGCGACCGCGTGCAGCCCGTGGAGCCCGACGATCAGGTAGAAAAAGCTCCCCAGACTGCTCGACGTCATCGTGAGCCCCTCGCTGATGAGCCGCACCCACTCCGCGCCCTGGAAGACCACGAAAAAGCTCCCGAGCAGCAGGGTCACGAATAGCGGCCGCAGCGCACTGCGCGGGTCGCGGCGGAAGCACCGGTGGGCCCAGTAGAGCGCGAGCCCCGAGAGCATCAGCGCCGCCGTGTTGAGCGCGGTTTCCTCGATCGGCAGACGGGGCTGGCCCGCCGGCGGCCACACGATCGCCTGGGCGCGGATGATCGTGAAGGCGCTGATCAACCCGGCAAAGACCATGCCCTCCGTGAACACGAAGATCAGCATGCCGAGCACGCCGTTGGCGACGACGGGCTCCCGTCTCGACTCGGCCACGGGGTGCGTGCGGCCGGAGGGGGACACGGCGAAGCCTCCGCTAATGGTCAACCTGGTCCTTGAAGAAGATGCCCTCTTCGAGCTCGTTCTCCGCTCCCTCGATGTCGACCTCGTGCCAGCCGGGCTTGACCCAGTTTTCGCCCTTGGGTTCCATCACATCTGGCGCGGTGCCGGCAAAGAAGAGAAGCATGAAGACGAGACCGGTCGTCACCAGGTAGGCCACGAATCGTGGCGCGATGTTTATGTGCATGAAATTCTTCGCCACCATGTAGGCCTTTACGCCCGCGATACCAAAGGCTGTGATCAGCGTGACGATCTTGATCTCGAACATCGGCCCAGCGACGCTGACGCACAACAACCCGACCAGCCAGGCCCAGACTTTCACGTAGTTGACGGGGTGCTCTCCGGACATGGTGCGCTCACTTTGCGATGTACAGAAGGGGGAAGAGAAAGATCCACACGACGTCGACGAAGTGCCAGTAGACACCAATCAGTTCAACCCGGTGGAGTTCGAGATTTCGTATCGCGCTACGGGCCACGATGGCAATAATGATGATTCCGACGAGCACGTGGAGCGCGTGGAGTCCCGCCGCGGTGTAGTAGAAAGACCAGAAGGTGCTCGAGGTCAGGGTGAACCCGTGCTGGATCTCATTCGTCCACTCGAGCGCCTTGACCACGAGGAAGGTCGCACCACCGGCGAAAGTCAACCAGAGCAGATGGTGGGCCTTCTTGCCATCCCCGGCTTCCGCCGCACGGTGCGCGAGCACCGCAAACAGGCTCGACGTCAGCAACACCAGGGTATTGAAGGCCCCGATCCAGGTGTTCGTGTGGGCCGCCTGGGCCGTCCAGGCGTCGTGCGCCAGGCGGTACATGATGTAGGAACCGAGCAGCCCGCCGAAGATCACGATCTCCGACACGATCACCCACCAGACGGCGAGCAACCCCGTCGGCATCCCCGACGCGCTTCGGGTAGTGGCGATGGGTCTCCCGGACATGATCTCCTCAGCCGGCTCAGGCCGGCTCGTTCTGCGGCCAGTAGTCCTCTTCCCGGCCCTCGACGCTGTACTCGTACGGGCCGCGGTAGACCTCGGGCAACTCGGGCCAGTTGCCGTGGGGCGGCGGCGAAGCGGCGGTCCACTCGAGCGTGTTGGCCTTCCACGGGTTCTTCCCCGCCTCCTCGCCGCGTCGCATGCTGACAAAGAAGTTGTAGAGGAAGATCACCTGCGCTCCGAGCATCACCCAGAGCGAGACCGTTGCCAGAACCCGGAGGTCCTGCATCCAGGGCAGTGCAAGGTCCGGAAAGAGGCTGTAATCGAAGATGCGGCGCTGCTGCCCGGCCATCCCAAGAATGAAGAGCGGAATGAAGGTCAGGTTGAACGGAATGATCGTGAGCCAGAAATGAATCTTCCCCAACCCGTCGTTCAGCATCCGCCCGAACATCTTCGGAAACCAGTAGGTCAGCCCAGTGAACGCCCCGATGATTGCGATGGGGTAGAACGTGTAATGGAAGTGGGCGAGGACGAAGTACGTGTCGTGCATGTAGATATCCTCGCCACTCGCCCCGAGGAAGATTCCCGTTACGCCCCCGAGCAGGAACGTCGCGATGAACGAAAGCGCCCAGAGCATCGGCGTGGACAGAGTGATCGACCCCCCGTAGAGCGTCGCGATGAAGACGAACATCATCTCGGCGATGGGAATGGAGATGAGGAGCGTGGTGACGGTAAAGACATGGGCCATGCGCGGGTCAATGCCGGCGACGAACTGGTGGTGCGCCCACACAGTGAAGGACAGGACACCAGTCCCGAAGACGGTGTAGAGCACCGTCCGGTACGCGAATAGCTTCTTTCGCGCGAATACCGTCATCACCTCCACCGTGATGCCGGCCGCCGGCAGCAGCACCACGTAGACCTCTGGATGCCCGAAGAACCAGAAGAGATGCTGCCAGAGCACCGGGTCTCCACCCCGGTCCGGGTCGTAGAACGCGGTGCCCAGATTCTGGTCGAAGAGCAGCATGATCGCACCGGCGATGAGGGGACCCACCGAGGCCATGAAGAGGATGCTCGCGATGACGATCATCCAGATGACCATCGGCATGTCGTAGAGCCCCATGCCCGGCGCCCGCGAATTCATCGCAGTGGTCACGAAGTTGATGCCCCCGAGCAGGAACGCCACGAATTCGAGTGCAACCGCGATGACGAAGATGCTGGAACCCAGCCCCGTAAGGCTGTACTCCGCCTTCGCCGAAAGAGGTGGGTAGGCGGTCCACGCACCGCCGAAGGCGCCGCCCTCGACAAAGAACGAACTCAGCAGGACGACCGCGCTCAGCAGGAAGATCTGGTAGGAGAGGCGATTGAGGCGCGGGAATACCATGTCGTCGCAGCCAAGCATCAGCGGGATCAGGAAGTTCCCGAAGGCCGCAATCAGGACGGGCATCGCCACCCAGAAGATCATGATGGCGCCATGGTTGGTGACGAGCGCGTTGTACTCGTTCGGGCCGACGATCCCGAAGCCCGGCACGCTCATGCCGGGGAACGCGAGTTGTGTCCGGAACACGTAGGCGAAGACCCCGCCGATGAGGGCCATCGCCATGCCCGTGAACATGTACTGCAGAGCGATGACCTTGTGATCGGTCGAGAAGACCCAGCTGCGGATGCCGGTGTGGCCCGGGTGACCCTCGTGCTCGTCGTGGGTGGTGATGACCGCCTCCGCCATGACTACTCCTCGACCGCCGACGGCGTAAACGCCGCCACGGACACCGCCCCGTGCTCGGCCAACCAGGCCGCGTGCTGCTCCGGGGTCTCGATGAAGATCCGGCCCCCCATGAGCGCGTGCCCGATTCCGCAGATCTCCGCGCACTGGATGTCCCACTCGCCGGTCTTCGTGGGCTCGAACCAACCGGTGATGACCCGGCCCGGAACGGCGTCCTGCTTCAGGCGAAAGACGGGAACCGAGAAGTCGTGGATGACGTCCTTCGACTCGAGCAGGTAGTGGTAGATCGTTCCGACCTTGACGTGGAGCTCGTTCATCTTCGTGACGTCATCACCCGTGTCGAGCTCCCCATCGGGTCCGGGGTGCACGAAGGTCCAGGCCCACTGTTGGCTGACGACGCGCACCGTCTCCTGGGGCGGAGGCAGGTACTGCTTGATGTCGTACCAGACCTTCACCGCACCGACGATGATGAAGACGTCGCAGACGAGAACCAGGATGTGCGGCCAGGTAATCCAGCGCTTCTCTTGCTTCTTCTCACCGGTGATGTGCTGGCCCGCGACGCCCGGCTTCTTGCGGAAGCGCAGGATCAGCCAGAAGAAGGTCACCTCCGAGAGGACGAACCAGAACCCCACCAGGACGAAGATCAGGGTGAAAAGGTCGTCAATGTCGCCGGCGTAGGTCGAGGCGGCGGGTACCAGGCTCTCGATCATTTCGATTCGCCCCTACAGGATGAAGAGGAAGACCACTGCGATGAAGGCACCCACGCCCACCATGGAGATCGCGAATGTACGCCAGGCCAACTCGTCGGCCGAAAATTCTCTGCCCATGATCCCGTACCTCCCGCGTTAATTCTGGAGCGTCATCACGTACGCGATGACATCCTTCATGGCCTGGTCATTCGCCAGGATCAGCGCCATCGGGCGCATGCGCATACCCGTTGCGTCGGCCGGGTTCGCGCCGCGGATACCGTCCCGGAAGTGCCGGAGCTGCTCCAGTTGGTACCAGTCGTCTGTGTCGGTGAGCGAGGGAGCCGCAAGCGGCTCCAGACCTTGCGCGTCCGCACCGTGGCAGGCGGCACAGGGCGCGTACAGGGCCTGCCCGCGAGCGGCATCTCCCCCTTCCAGAGTGGGTGCGGGATCCTGAGACGGCAAACTCGCCACGTAGGCCGCCACCGCCTCCAGTTGGGCATCATCGCGCAGTACCTTCGACATCGGATACATGCGCAGGCCGGCGAGGTCGTCGGGGTGCAAGCCCCGGACACCACTTCGGAACTTCTCGAGCTGCGCGACGACGTACCACTCCTCGAGACCAGCAATCGCCGGCGCCAGCGCCAGAAAGCTCCCCTGTCCGGCGGAACCGTGACACTGGACGCAGAGTTCGAAGAGTTCCTCGCCGTCCGGATCGGCTGCCGCGGCCGGGACCGCGATGAGAGCCATGAATACGACGGCGGTGGCGAGACCTTTCATCTCTCGTCTCCCCCTCATTCCGTGGACGCTGGAGCCTTGCCGGTTGCGGAGCGTCGAGGACCGCGCCCCCCCCGAAAGAACCGACCGCGAGCGAGATAGCCCATTCGAGCCAGATTTTCAAAGGAGGAGCACGGCTGAAATGCGCCAGAGTCACGGATCTGGGCAGGAACAACTGTTCCCAGAGCAGAACCGGGTTGAAGCGTCGCGGAGCCCGAAACGAACAACTGTTCCCAGAGCAGAACCGGGTTGAAGCGTCGCGGAGCCC
>PBYF01000133.1 GCA_002729515.1 Deltaproteobacteria bacterium | reverse complement strand
GCTAGGCGCCCCCTCTTCGATCACACCCGGGCCGACCTGGGCTAGGCGCCCCCTCTTCGATCACACCCGGGCCGACCTGAGCTAGGCGCCCCCTCTTCGATCACACCCGGGCCGACCTGAGCTAGGCGCCCCCTCTTCGATCACACCCGGGCCGACCTGGGCTAGGCGCACACCCACGCTTTGTCCGGCCCGAAGGCGGCGAAGCTGGGCGGCGGGGATCGGGTAGACTGCGCGCCGTGCGAGCGATCGTCGTCGATTCCCCGGGCAAAACGCCGGTGCTCCGCGTCGAGGACGTGCCGGCACCGGAACTCGTCCCCGGCGCGTTGCGCCTGCGTGTGGCCGCCGCCGCCGTCAATCGCGCAGACCTGATGCAGGCGGCGGGTCAGTATCCGCCGCCGCCCGGCGCTTCCGAGATCCTGGGGCTCGAGTGTGCGGGCGAGGTGGCCGAGGTGGGTTCGGGGGTATCGGGCTGGAAGGCCGGCGACCGCGCCATGGCCCTGCTCGCGGGTGGAGGCTACGCGGAAGAGGTCGTGGTGGATGCCGGTTCTGCCCTGCCGGTGCCCGCAAGCCTCGGTCTCGAGCAGGCCGCTGCGTTGCCGGAAGTCTTTCTCACGGTCTTTCTCAACGTCTTCGAGCTCGCGGCGTTTCCCGATGGAGGCACCGCCCTGATTCACGGTGGGGGCTCGGGCATCGGGACCGCCGCGGTCCAACTCGTGCGCGAGGCCGGTGGGCGCGCCCTGGTCACCGCCGGCTCGGCTGACAAGTGCAATCGCTGCCTGGAATTGGGCGCCGTCCGCGCGGTCAACTACCACGACGAAGACTTCGTCGCCGTCTGTCGGGAGGCGACTGGGGGGGCGGGGGTCGATGTCATCCTCGACCACATCGGCGCTCGCTATCTCGGACGCAACCTGGAAAGCCTCGCTATTGGTGGCCGGCTCGTACTGATCGGACTGATGGGGGGCGCCAAGGCCGAAATCGACCTGGCGCAGCTGCTCATGCGTCGCCTCCAGGTGATCGGTTCGACGCTGCGAGCCCGAACCGTGGCAGACAAAGCGCGCATCGTGGACGCCTTCCGCGAGCGCTTCGGTCTGGCTCTCGAGCGGGGTCGGATCGGGCCAGTCGTCGACCGCGTGTTGCCGCTCAGCGAGGCTGGTGAGGCCCACCGCGCCGTACGGGCCAGCGAGCATTTCGGCAAGGTTGTCCTGCGCGTGGGCTAGCCAGCGCGGTTTCGAGCAGATTCACATGGTCGAGAAGCTGGGTTCGCGGCAAATAATTGGCGCCGCCGGGACCGACTCGTGGAACAGATCGAGCTGAGAACGACTTTCTGCAATGCTTGCCGAGATGCGGACGCGACCCTGGGCCATTTGAGTGCGTAGGAGAGTCATCCGGGTGTTCGTGGCGGGTCTCCTGGCCCTCGCACTAGGAGTCGCGGGTTGCGCGGCACCCCGGCTGACCGAACCCGGTCCGGCTTTCGTCTTCCCCGAGGAGACGTTTTCCTTCGCGAATGAGTTGGTGTCGGATTACGAACCGGATCCCGACGGTCGCCTCCGCATGGTGCCGCGCAGCGTTTCCACGCAGTACCGCCAGAATTGCGTAGCCATGTCTCGGGCCACTCGGCTCATCCATGCTCACGCCCGCTTCGATCCCGGGCTTCCCCGGGCCGGCGAAGCCACCTACAGGGAGTTGTTCGAGATCCTGATGTCCCGCGATCCGCGAAAGAAGCGCCCGGTTGCCGACCGGATCGTGATTCCCGGCTACCCGAACCTCTACGCCTTCAGCCGAGATGAGGAGACTCTCCTGAAGGCCGTCATCGGCAGCCGCTGGGGCGCCTACTTCCAGCGCGGCAACTGGCGCATGATCCTGCCCTTCACCCGCAGCCAGCAGAGCGGGATGGCCGAACGCCTGCTGGCCTCCCTGCACCGGGGCGAGCCCCCCGTGGTTCACGTCGTTCGATTTCCGGCGATCGACATCAACCACACGGTGTTCGTGTACGGAGCGGAGGAGACCCCCGACGAAATCTGGTTCGACTTCTATGATCCCAACTATCCCGACGTTCGCCGACGCATGCGCTACGACCGCGTTCGCAAGACCTTCGAGTATCCAGAGAGCGATTTCTTCGCCGGCGGGCCAGTACGCGCCTACGAGGTCTACGATGGTCTGTTCTACTAGGCGCTGGCTCCTGGCGTTACTGGTTGCCGTCGCTTGCTTCCAGGTGGGTTGCGTCACCGGAAAAACCTTCGAGGGTGCACGCCTCGATGAGAGCCCCGAGGTCATCCACGAGGCCTGCCTCCACGGGGAGAAGCTTCGTGTTCGTTACACCGCAGTGGTGACGCGCGAGTTCGGCAAAGTCACGGCAAGGCGTGAACGAGGGGCGGAAATCGACGTCGCCCATCTCGAGGAGCGGCCCCGCCGCCGGGTCGACCAGATCCAGGTCGCAGTCCTCGATCCCGAAGCTGTACCGCTTCGCGAGGGTTGTAGGCCGGTCCGGGTTCGCGTCATGGGCCTTGGCACCGAATCGGCTGTGGAGTCGGAGGGGAGTGCGGCTTCCAGCGGCCGCGTGCTGGAGGTTCCGGCAGGCGCGCTCCACCGCGACGGCACGGCAGGGTGGGTCTGGCCTCTTCTTCCGATCACGCTGGCCCTAGACACCGTTGCGACACCGTCGCTCGCGGTGCTGTGGGTTGCCTATTTCGCCATTACCGACTGAGCCGCTTCTTCGGGGCCAGCCGAGACTCCGGGTGGAGCGGTTCGCGGCCAGAGCGAGTCTTTGCGCTGGCCGTTTTCACCGTCCCTGACGACCCCATCGGGCGAAGGGCCCCCGCCTGCGAGTGTTCTCGGACTTCCAGCGGGAGAGGTACCGCATGGACCCGAGAACTTCGGGGCCTCATTCCGGCGGCAACGGCGCGCTGCATCGGCGCGAGGACGGTCCAATCGGGCACTTGGCGAGGGTCGCCGGCAGGGCCTCGGCAGGCTAGGCTGCGCGCCTTTCCGAGGAGGAAAATGCCGGATGGCCGAAGTGCAGCGGACTCTCGCGATCATCAAGCCCGACGCGGCGGGACGCTCCGGCGTGGCGGGCCAGATCCTGACCCGGATCGAGGAGTCGGGGCTCGAGATCGTGGCCCTGAAGAAGATCCGGCTCACCGAAGAGGACGCTCGGGGTTTCTACGCCGTCCACAAAGAGCGCCCGTTCTACGGCGATCTCGTGAAGTTCATGACCTCGGGGCCGGTGGTGGTGGCCATCCTGGAGGGTGAGAACGCCATCGCGCGTTGGCGGGATCTGATGGGCCCGACGGACTCGACCCAGGCGGAGCCGGGCACGATCCGGGGAGATTTTGGCACCGACATCGAGCGCAATGCGTCGCACGGCTCCGATGCATCGGAGACGGCACGGGTCGAGACGGGCTACTTTTTCAACGCCACTGAAATCCTGGGTGCCGTCGAGGCGACCTAGGCGTAGGCGCGGGCCATCAGCAGGATGACGCCCACGTAGGTGAGCGTCAGCCACAGGCTCCGGCTCTTCAGAGTTCGGCTCACGAGGTCATCCCCCCCTTTCCTCGTGTCATTCCAGATGTGTTCTATTTCGAACAAGTCTTGGAATACTTGAGGGCTTAGCACACAATTGTGTCGCTAGGGGTGACGCAAATCACGAAACCAGATGCGATTCCGAGGATCGAGACCATGAATCTGGGCGAACGGCTCGAGGCAGACATGAAAGCGGCGCTCCGGGACCGCGACAAGGTCCGGCTCGAGACGATTCGGGGTGTTCGAGGCGCGGTGCGCAACCGGGAGATCGACGCCGGCGAGAGACTCGATGACGCCGGCATCGTGCGCGTGCTCCGGAGCCTCGTGAAGCAGCGGGTCGATTCGATCGAGCAGTACCGGGCGGGGGGCCGCGAAGACCTGGCCGAGAAGGAAAGCCTGGAAAAGAGAGTGCTGGAGGCCTACCTGCCCGCTGCACCGGACGCCGGCGAGGTGGAGCGGGTGGTTCGGGAGGTGATCGCCGAGGTGGGCGCGGAGAGCCCGCGGGATATGGGGCGGGTGATGAAGCCCGCCCTCGAGCGTCTCGGTGGCGCTGCGGACGGAAAGCACGTGAGCGGACTCGTCCGGCGGCTCCTGGCCGCGGAGGCGTAGCCGGGCGCCGCGCTCAGTGGCCGCTGAACTTCGGCGCGCGCCGCCCGCGGGCGGCCGCGAGTCCCTCGCGCGCATCCTCGCTGGCGAAGGTCTCGGCTTGCACGTCTGCCTCGAAGTCGAGCTGGTCGTCCAGGGTCACACCGGCCGACCGGGCCAGGGCCCGCTTTACCCCGCGGTTTGCGAGGGGTGCTGCCGCGGCGATCTCACGGGCCAGCTCCTGCGCGGCCGGGAGCACTTCTGCCGCGGGGACTGCGCGGTTGACCAGCCCGATGCGCGCGGCCTCGGCGCCCGTCAGCGTGCGACCGGTGTAGAGGAGCTCCGCCGCGTGGGCGGGGCCCACCAGGCGCGGCAGGGTCCAGGTGGCACCCATTCCCGGGTGGAGTCCGAGGCGCGTGAAATTGAGGCCGAGCTTGGCCACTTCGCTCGCGATCCGCATGTCGCAGGCGAGTGCCACGCACAGGCCCGCGCCTACGGCGGCGCCGTTGAGGGCCGCCACGGTGGGACAGGCAATTGCCCGCACCGAGAGGAAGAGCCCGTAGAAAGAGCGCATGGTGTCGCGGATGCCGCGGCGGGCGGCGCCCGGGTCCGCACGCCCCGCATCCGTCTGGTCCTGGATCATCCCCAGGTCGCCCCCCGCGCAGAAGGCCCGGCCGGCACCGGTCAGTACCACGCAGCGCAGCGAGTCGTCGCGGGCGAGTTCCGTTACAGCGGTGCCGAAAGCCTCGCCCATGGCCCGGGTCATGGCGTTGCGGCGCTCGGGGTCGTTGAAGGTCAAAACCGCGACGTCGCCGTCGCGCTCGGCGAGGAGAAGCTCGGACATGGCGCGCCAGTCCAGCGGGAACAGCGGGGAGGGCGTGTGCGGCTCCCTCCCCGCTCGTAGCCCCGCTAATCCATTTGACGCCGGAGGAAGGTCGGTTCGTCCTCGTCCTCCTCCTCCGTGTCCGTTTCGCCGCGGCGCAGGAAGGTCGGGACGTCGAGCTCGTCCTCCTCGAAGGGCGACAGGAAGTCGCCGGGACGAGCGAGTGTCGCGGTTTCCTGATCGGCCTCGCCGAGGATCTCGGATTGCTGCTCAGCAGCGGGAGCGTCGGCATCGCCCGCCGCTGCCTCGCGGTGCAGCGGTGTCACGTTGTCGTGGTGCCCCAAGCTGTTCTCCGGGTGCCGGCCGCGCTGCATGCGGTCGTCGTCGAGACCGGTGGCGATCACGGTGACGCGCATGGAGCCGTCGTCGATGCTCTCGTCAATCACCGCACCGAAGATGATATTTGCATCTTCGTGCGCCGCCTCCTGGATCAGCGACGAAGCCTCGTTCACCTCGAAGAGCGTCATGTCGGGGCCACCGGTGATGTTGATCAGTACGCCGTGGGCACCGTCGATGGAAAGGTCCTCGAGCAGCGGGCTCGAGATGGCGGATCGCGCTGCCTCGAGGGCCCGTTCCTCGCCCTGCGCCGCCCCCGTGCCCATCAGCGCCACTCCCATCTCGTTCATGATCGTTCGCACGTCGGCGAAATCGAGGTTGATGAGACCGTGGATCGTGATGAGGTCGGAGATGCCGCGGACTGCGTTGAAGAGCACCTCGTCGGCCAGCTCGAAGGCGTCCTGCATCGCGGTGTTCTTTCCGGCAAGTGCGAGCAGCCGCTGGTTCGGGATGGTGATGACGGTGTCGACCACGCGGTGCAGGGCGTCCAGGCCCTTCTCGGCGTGCTTTTGCCGGACCCGGCCCTCGAAGGCGAAGGGCTTGGTCACCACGCCCACCGTCAGTGCCCCGATTTCACGGGCCACCTCGGCCACCACCGGCGCCGCACCGGTCCCGGTGCCGCCGCCCAGGCCGGCGGTCACGAAGACCATATCCGTGCCCTCGAGTTGCTCGCGGATGCGTTCTCGCACCTCGAGCGCCGAGCCCCGCCCCTTCTCCGGGTCGGCCCCGCAGCCCAGGCCGCGGGTGATCTCGGATCCGAGTTGGAGCTTCGAGGGTGCGAGGTTGTGCTGGAGCGCCTGGGCGTCCGTGTTGGCGGCGATGAAATCAACGCCCTTGAGACCCGACTCGATCATGTTGTTGAGTGCGTTGCCGCCGCCGCCTCCGACGCCGATGACTTTGATCGAGGCTTGCAGATTCGATGCGTCCTCGAACTCCAGCATTTCCCGTCGTTCTTCCGGGATCAGGTTGTCGGACGGGTTCTCGCCCGACCGTGACTGCTTACGCTTCGCCATGACTCACCCCCTGTGCGCTGCGCGCACAAAACCATACAGAAAAACATGGTTTTTGTCGCAAAAAACGGCTCTGATTCGGCCTGCTCGAGGCTTCAATTCAGATCCTCGTAGAACCAGTCGCGCATCCGCTGCTTGACGCGTCCGAAGATCGAGTCGTCGCGAATTCGGAAGCGCGTGGCCGAGCGCGTGCGGCCCTGGGCGGCACCGAAGAGCGCGAGCCCGACTCCTGTGGCGTACATGGGGCCGCGCACCACGTCCTGGAGCCCGCCCACATGGGTCGGTAGGCCGGGTCGCACCGGGGCTTCGAAGACCTCCTCGGCGAACTCCGGCAGACCCGCCAGCGCAGAGCACCCCCCGGTCAGCGCGACGCCCGAGGGAATGCGGTCCTCGAGGCCCGCCTTTTCCACCTCCTGCCGGGCGAGCGAGAGGATCTCCTCGACCCGCGGCTCGATGATCTCGCAGAGGATCTTTCGCGAGACCTGCCGCGGTCGCCGCCCCCCCACGCTCGGCACGCTGATCACGTCGTCGCTTCCGAGGAAACGGGCCGATGCCACGCCGAACTTCTTCTTGATGCGTTCGGCCTCCTCGAAGGGGGTGCGCAGGCCGACCGCGATGTCGTTCGAGATGTGATAGCCCCCGAGGCCCAGGACCGAGGTGTGCTTGATCGAGCCCTCGGCGAAGACGGCCACGTCCGTGGTGCCGCCGCCGATGTCGATCAGGCATACACCGAGGTCTCGCTCGTCGTCCGCCAGTGTCGCCTCGGCGGACGCGAGGGGCTCCAGGACGATATCCATCACGTTGAGCCCGGCCTTGTTCGCGCACTTCACGATGTTCTGGGCACTGGTCACGGCCGCGGTCACGATGTGGATCTTGGCCTCGAGGCGCACTCCGCTCATGCCGAGCGGCTCCCGGATTCCGTCCTGATCGTCAATGATGAACTCCTGAGGAATCACGTGGATCACCTCGCGGTCCATCGGGATCGCGACCGCCTTGGCGGCGTCGATGACGCGCTTGACGTCCCCGTCCTTGACCTCTCGGTCCTTGACGGCCACTACGCCATGGCTGTTGAAGCCGCGGATGTGGCCGCCCGCGATCCCGGCGTACACCGACGTGATCTCGCAGTCGGCCATCAGTTCCGCTTCCTCCACGGCGTGTTTGATGGAATCGACAGTGGCGTCGATGTCGACGACCACCCCCTTGCGCAAGCCCCGTGACGGGTGTGTTCCGACCCCCACGACGTCGATGCCGTTCTCTGTTCGCGTGGCGACGATGACGCAGATCTTGGTGGTCCCGATATCGAGACCGACGATCAGGTCTTCCTTGCGTGACATACTCACCCCCCTGTGCGGCGCCGGATCAACCGGTTGGCCACGAAATGGACGGCCTCGCGCCTCCGCGCGGTGCCGCCGCTTGAGCCGCTCCTTTCGGAGACGGCGAATCGTCGAGGACTGCTTGGCCCTCGAAACGAAGATCGACGCGCGAAGCCCCGGACAGCTCCGGGAGTTCCGCGTCGAGAATCTCTGCGAGCGCATCGAGACGTGCGTCGAAATCGGAGCGCCCCAGGACGATCTCCGGTGCCAGGTTCGGAAGCCGCAGCCGGAAGCCCTCGGGATCGTCTGGCGCGGCGATCGAGACTTCGAGCGGTGCGGGCAGGCCCCGTTCCCGAAGCGCCAGAGCCAGCGCGGCGGCGCGCGCCAACTCGGGGGACGGCTCGCCGTTTGGGGGGCGCTCGGCGCTGACGAGGCGCGGCAGATCCGGCGCGGTGCCCGGACCGGCCGGTGCAAAGGGGACGCCCGCTGCGTCCACAGCCCAGGGCTCGGGTGCGGCGAGGAGCGCAACGGCCCGGCGCTCGACCACTTCCAGCAGGAGCCGTCCGCCGGGAAGCGCAATCGCCCGCGCGTCTGCGATCCAGGCATGGCGCATCAGCGCTGCGGCGATCGCCGCCCGGTCCAGGTCCCCGAGCGCGGCCCCCGGGCCGATGCCACTGGCCCGCGCGATGTCCTCGGGCGTCAGCACCCGAGCGCCGCTCACGGCGACGACTTCGAGGTTTCCGGGCGCAAAGCCCCGGCTGCCCACGAGCGCGCCCAGGGCCAACGCGGTGCCGAAGACCAGAGGCCACGAGAGCAGGTGCCCAGGCCGGCGTCGCGTCGTGTTATTTCCCCGGACCCGTTCCAGGTGTGCGAGCGCTCTGCGGCGCCGAGCCGCAGCGGAGCGCTCGGCGCGCGTGCATGCACTGTGATGTGAACCCTTCATGGCTGCCTCCCCACTACGCGCACCTCCCGCTCGAGTTCGATGCCGCAGCGGGCGAGCACCGTGCGGCGCGCGTATTCGATGAGCGCCAGGACGTCGGCGGCCGTGGCGCCTCCCGTATTGACGATGAAGTTGGCGTGGAGCGTCGAAATCTCGGCTCCGCCGATGCGGTGCCCTTTGAGTCCAGCACTCTCGATCAGCCGGCCGGCGTGATCGCCGCGCGGGTTCTTGAAGACCGAGCCGCAGGAGGGGATGTCCAAGGGCTGCGTATCGGCGCGCCGCGCCAGCAGACGATCGACCTCGGCTTTCACCTCGCCGGGAGTCGAGATCGCCACGGAGAAGAGCACCGAGAGGATCACCGAGCCGGGAGCGAGGCCGCGCAGCGCGCGGTAGACGAAGTGCAACCTCTCGCGGCGCAGATGCCGCGTGCGCCGTCCGGTCGGGCTCATTACCTCGATCTCGCGCACGCGCGCCTCCATCTCGTGCCGCGGAATGCCCGCATTCATCGCGAGCCAGCCGCCCACCGTGCCCGGAATGCCCGCCGCGAACTCGAGCCCGGCGAGTCCGCGCTGCACGCAGAAGCGCGTCACCTGGCTGTGGGAGACGCCGGCCTCGGCGCGCACACCGCCGGCCGGACGCGGTTCGATCCGGCGAAGCTTCGAGAGGCGCACAACCACGCCCCCGACCCCTCCGTCGCGCACCAAGGTATTGAAACCCGATCCGAGCACGTGATGAGGCAGCCGATGGGCTCGGCAGACCGAGAGCGTGCGGGCCAGACCCGCCCGATCGACGGGTGTGGCCAGGGCGTCGGCCGGTCCCCCGACGCCGAGACTCGTGTGGCGCGAAAGCGGCGTGTCGAAGTGCACGGCGCCGTCGAGGGCTTCCGTGAGGGCACGCCGCAGCTCCGGCGCGATCACGAGCCCGTCTCCAACTCGGCGAGGATGCGCTCGCCCAGGGTCGAGATGTTCCCGGCGCCCAGCGTCACCACGAGGTCGCCGCGCTCGGCAAATGACGCGATCTGGGCGGGCAAGTCGTCGAGATCGGACACGTAGTGCGCGTTCCGGTGACCGTGGGCTCGGATCGCCTCCACCAACGGTTCGGACTCGATGCCGGGAATCTCTTCTTCGCTGGCCGGGTAGATCCGGGTGACCAGCAGGACGTCGGCGTGGTTGAAGGCCGCCGTGAACTCGTCCCAGAGGTCGCGCGTGCGGGTGAACCGGTGGGGCTGGAAGGCGACCACGATGCGCCCGGAGTGGCCCTCGCGCGCGGCGGCGAGCGTCGCTCGGATCTCGGCCGGGTGGTGGCCGTAGTCGTCCACCAACGAGACGCCGCGGGCTTCGCCCTTGCGCTCGAAGCGCCTCTCGATGCCGAGGAAGCTCTCGAGAGCGTCGGCCGCCAGGCGGAAGGGCACGTCGAGTTCGAGCGCAACCGCCAGGGTGGCCAGGGCGTTGTGTGCGTTGTGGCGTCCCGGGAGGCGGATGCGCGCCTCGCCCAGGAGTTCGCCCCGCTGCCGCACATCGAAGCGCATGCCGGTGCCGGATGTCGCGACGTCGCTCGCGACCAGGTCCGCCTGGGATCCAAAGCCGTAGGTGGTGGTGCGGCGCGTCATGCGCGGCACGATCGCCTGCACTCCCGGGTGGTCGAGGCAGAGCACCGTGAGCCCCCAGAAGGGCACCCGGTTTGCAAAGGCGGTGAAGGCTTCTTCCAGCGCTTCGTAGCTTCCGTAGTGATCGAGGTGCTCGGGGTCGATGTTCGTCACCACGGCGATGACCGGTGCCAGGCGAAGGAACGAGCCGTCGCTCTCGTCCGCCTCGGCCACGAGGATTTCGCCCTGTCCCAGGCGTGTCGTCGACGGTGAGGTGTCCGGCGCCAGCACCCGTCCACCGATCACAGCGGTCGGATCGAGACCCGCGGTCGCGAGCACATGGGCGACGAGCGAAGTGGTGGTGGTCTTCCCGTGGCTCCCGGCGATGGCGATGCCGTCCTTGAGGCGCATGACTTCGGCGAGCATCTCGGCGCGCGGGATTACGGGTAATTTGCGGCGCTCGGCCTCGCGGAGCTCGGGATTGTTCGGCCCCACGGCCGAGGAGTAGACGACCACGTCTGCGTCTCCGAGGTGCGCGGCGTCGTGTTCGCCCCGCACGTCGATGCCGAGGCTCAGGAGCCGCGCGAGCGTGGGCCCCGTGCGCAGGTCCGAGCCGGTGACGCGGTAGCCCTGGTTGTGCAGCAGCTCGGCCAGACCACACATGCCGATGCCGCCTACGCCCACGAAGTGCACCTGCTGGATGCGGCGCTTCATGCCGCTGCCTCCCGGAGCTCCGCGCACTCTCGGACGATGCGTTCGGCCGCGTCGGGCCTCGCGAGCGCGGCCGCCTTGCGGCCCATGGCGGCGAGTTCGTCCGGAGCGTCGAGCAACGCCCGCAACGCCGCTGCCAGTGCGGCGGGCTCGAGTGGGTGTGCCTCGAGTAGACGGGCCGCACCGCTGTTCGCGAGTGCGTGCGCGTTGGCGCGTTGATGGTTGTCGGCGGCGTAGGGGTAGGGCACGAGGAGCGAAGCCAGTCCGGCCAGGGCGAGCTCGGCCACAGTGAGTGCGCCGGACCGGCAGAGCGCCAGGTCTGCCCAGCGGTAGCGCTCGGGCATATCGGGTTCGAAGGCGACGACCTCGGCCCGAACTCCATGCGCGGCGTAGGCCGCGCTCACGTGCTCGCGGTCCGCCTCACCGCTCTGGTGGAAGACTTCGACGCGCTCCGCGTCCAGCTCCGGGGCGATGGCGATCATGGCCTCGTTGATCTGCCGCGCGCCCTGGCTTCCGCCGAAGACGAGCAGGCGAAAGGGGGGGGCAGGAACGCGCCGCCGCACGTTTCCCGAGAATGCGTCGACCAGGGAGCGGCGCAGCGGGATGCCGGTGGGCCGTGCGCCGCGCGCGAGGGCGGTGGCGCCGGCGTCGAAGCCGGTGAAGATGCGCGCGGCGAACCGTGCCGCGACGCGGTTTGCACGGCCCGGAATGGCGTTGGGTTCGACGAGAGCCAGGGGCAGGCGCCGGAGCACCGCTGCTGCAGCGGCGGGCACCGATGCGTAGCCCCCCACCGAGACCACGATTTCGGTGTGTCGTTGCCCCAGAATTCTCCACGCGGACGCGCATGCACCGAGCAGCACCGGTACTGCGGCGAGTTGTGCCGGGAGCCCGCGCCCCATGATCTGGCGCGCCGGCAGTGTCACCAACTCGAATCCGGCCTCTGGAACCAGTCGTGTCTCCAGCCCCAAGCTGCCGCCCATCACGAATACGTCGTCGCCGCGCTCGCGGATTCGTTCCGCAAGTGCAAGTGCCGGGGTCACGTGGCCCCCCGTTCCCCCGCCGGCGACCACCCAGTTCACGATTTCGCGCGCCTCCGCCGCACCGTGCCGCGTGCACTTCGCGCGGACTGCCGCTTCGTCCGGGTGCCGCGCCCCGTGGTTCGCCGCTTCGTCCGGGTGCCGCGCCCCGCGGCTGTGCCGTCTTCGGGGTGCGCTCCGATCCGGAGCAGGACTCCGAGGGCGAGTGCGCAGACCGCGAGTGAGTTCGAGCCGAAAGAGACGAAGGGTAGGCTGAAGCCGGTCGTTGGGAGCAGGCCCATCACGACACTCCCGTTCACCGCGGCCGGCAGCACGAGGAAGGCGGTCGTTCCGAAGGCCAGCAGCCGCGCGAAAGGATCCTCGGTGCGTCGGGCGATGCGCAAACCGGCGAGGCTGAGTGCCGCAAATGTGCCGAGTACCACGAGAACGCCGACCAGCCCGAGTTCCTCGGCGATTCCGGAGAGGATGAAATCGGTGTGGGTCTCGGGCAGGTAGGAGAGCTTCTGGCGCCCGTCGCCGAGTCCGACCCCGAACATGCCGCCGCGTCCGAAGGCGACGAAGGACTGGACGAGTTGGAAGCCCTCCGCCTGTGAATTCTGCCACGGGTCCAAGAAGCCCTTCCAGCGCGCCAAGGCGTAGGGACGCGTCGTGCTGTAACCGGCGACGAGCGCCGCTCCCGCAACGCAGAGCGCGAAGAGTCGCTGCATCGGCACGCCCGCCGCGAAGAGCAACGCCCCGATGAGGAGCACCAGCAGTGCCGCGCTCCCGAAGTCCGGCTGGAGCAACAGCAGACCCGCGGGTAGCGCGGCGAGCAATAGTGCGCGCAGCAGGGCGCGGCCGTCGTCTGGATTCGCGCGCGCCAGCATCGCGGTCACTGCGAGCAGGGTTGCGAAGCGCGCGAGTTCGGCGGCCTGGAGGCTTGCCGGTAGGCCGGGGAGCGGGAGCCAGCGCCTCGCGCCGTTGGCCTCGATTCCGAAAACGAGCGTCGCGGCCAGCAGCGCGACGCCGAGACCCCACAGGGGAAGGGCGATGCGCTGCCAGAAGCTGAGCGGGAGCTTCAGGGCGATGGCGACGAGGCCCAGGCTGCCGGTGAGTGCCACCAGGTGCCGAACGAAGTGCGGGGGCAGGGTGCTGCCCATCGCGAGGGGTGCGGTCGTGCTGTAGACCATCACGACGCCAAAGGAGACGAGCATGGCGGCGGCCAGGACGATGCCTCCGTCGAGCAGCGCCGGGTGTCCGTGGTGCTTCATTGCACCGTCCCCCCCAGTGCGTGCACTGCAGTGCGGAAGCATTCGCCGCGCTCCTGGTAATCGCGGAACTGGTCCTGACTGGCGCAGGCCGGTGCGAGGAGCACGACGTCGCCCGGCTGGGCGAGGCTCGCCGCGTGGCGCACCGCTTCTTCGAGAGTGGCCGCTGCGTAGGTGGACAGGCTTTCCCCGAGAGCGTTTTTCAGCGCTTCGGTCGCTTCCCCTACGAGGACCGCCGCGCGTACCCTCTCCCGGGCGGTGTGGGCGAGTGCGCTGAAGTCGAGTCCCTTGCCGCGGCCGCCCGCAATCCAGATGATCGGTGTTTCCACCGCGTCGAGGGCGCGCAGCGCTGCGCTCGGGTTGGTGGCCTTGGAGTCGTTCACGTACGAGACGCCGGCCACGCAACCCACTGCTTCCATGCGATGGGGCAGTCCCGCGAATGCCGCGATTCCGGCGGCCGCCCGTTCCGGCGCGGCGCCTGCGGCGTGAGCCGCGGCGAGCGCCGCCAGGGCGTTTTCGCGGTTGTGGCGTCCCGGCAGGTGCGTCTCCAGCGGGATGCGAATCGGTGCGCCAGCCTCGGTGTCGAGTACGGCCTCTTCGCCGTCGAGCCAGGCACCGCCCGGGGCGGGTCCGGTAGCGGAGAAGGGCACCACCCGTCCGCGCGCGCGCCGGGCGAGTCCGCGTGCCTCGCGGTCGTCGGAGGCGATCAGCGCGGTGTCTCCGGCGCCCTGGTTTGCGAGGATGCGCGCCTTCGCCTCGCGGTAGGCCTCGAAGCTTCCGTGTCGGTCCAGGTGGTCGGGCGTCACGTTGAGCACGACCGCTACCGCGGGTCGGAAGCTTTCCGTGGTCTCGAGTTGGAACGAGGAAACCTCGAGTATCGCCACGTCGAGGGCGTCGCCGACCAGGTCGAGCGCCGGCTTGCCCACGTTGCCGGCTGCCCGGGCACGGAAGCCGGATGCGAAGAGCGCGGCCTCGATCATGCGCGTCACCGTGCTCTTCCCATTGGTCCCGGTGACCGCGACGATGGGTATCTGGAGCGCGCGCCAGGCGAGTTCGATGTCTCCCCACACACGGCGTGCGTTTTGGCGGTAGCACTCCGGAGGGACGCCGGGGCTCGGGACCACCAGGTCGAAATCCGCGGCATCGGGGAAGTCGCGGCCCAGCACGAATTCCACTCCCGGCGTCGGCGTGGTGACGTCCGGAAGGCCCTCGTCGGCTGCCACCACTCGGGCGCCGCGATCCGCGCAGAAGCGGGCCGCGCTGCGACCCGAGATCCCGAGGCCCAGCACGAGGACCCGTTTGTCCGCGAGCATCTGCATCAGCGCAGCTTCAGCGACGACAGCGCAATGAGGCCGAGGATCGCCGAGATGATCCAGAACCGGACGACGATCTTCTGTTCCGGCCAGCCGAGCTGTTCGAAATGGTGGTGAATGGGTGCCATCAGGAAGACCCGACGACCGGTCAGCTTGAACGATGCCACCTGGATCGCGACCGAGAGCGTCTCGACCACGAAGATCCCGCCGACGACCGCGAGCAGGATCTCCTGGCGAATCAGCACGGCGATGGTGCCGAGCGCGCCGCCGAGGGCCAGCGATCCCACGTCGCCCATGAAAAGCTGAGCCGGCGAGGCGTTGAACCACAGGAAACCGAGTCCGCCGCCGATCAGTGCGCCGCAGAAGATCGCCAGACCGCCCGCATCGGGAACGTATTTGATGGCCAGGTATTCGGAGATGCCCGCGTGCCCCGCCGCGTAGGACAGGATCAGAAAGGTCCCCGCGGTGATCATCACCGGGCCGATCGCGAGGCCGTCGAGACCGTCGGTCAGGTTTACGGCATTGCTCGTCCCCACGATGATGAACGTGGCGACGGGTACGTAGGCCCAGCCGATGTTGGGCGTGAAATTCTTGAAGAAGGGCACGGCGAGTTCGGCATCGAAGCCCGGGTCCGTGTAGATCGCGATGGCGACGGCGAGCCCGAGCGCCGTTTGCCATACGAGTTTCATGCGTGCGGAGATGCCGCGCGCATGACTTTCTCTGACCTTGCGGTAGTCGTCGATGAAGCCGAGCAGGCCAAAGCCGGCCGTTACGCCCACCACGGTCAACACGAAGCGGTTGTCGAGATTCGACCACAGGAGAACGGAGACCAGCAGCGAGAGCAGGATCAGGAGTCCACCCATCGTGGGTGTGCCAGCCTTGTCCTGGTGCGCGGGTCCGATGTCGCGGATGGGCTGGCCCACGCGCAGACTCGCGAGCTTGTGGATCAGGACCGGTCCGAATGCGAAGGCGATGAAGAGGGCCGTCAGCGTCGCGGCACCGGTTCGGAACGTGATGTAGCGAAAGACGTTGAAGGCACCCACGTCGGACGCGAGCGGGTACAGCAGGTGGTAGAACATCAGGCATTGGTCTCCGCTTCGAGATATCGGGCTACGCGCTCCATGCGCATTGCCCTTGAACCCTTCACCAGCACCCAGTCGCCGGGCTTCAAGAGTGCGCGAACCGGAGGTCCGGCCTCGTCGCTCGCGAGGAACTGCTGGATGCAGGCAGCCGCGAGGCCCGCTTGCCGCGCGCCCGCAGCCACCAGAGGCGCGTGGCTGCCGACGGCCACGAGGAAGTCGATGCCGAGCTGCGCCGAAAGTCGGCCCGCCTCGCGGTGCGCCTTCTCGGCTCGGTCGCCGAGTTCCCCCATGTCGCCCAATACTGCAACTCGCCGCCCGCTCCCCGAGCGCGCCAGGATCCGCAGGGCAACTTCCATCGATTGGGGGTTTGCGTTGTATGAATCGTCGATCACCACCACACCGTCGGGGAGATCGCGGCGCTCGAGGCGTCCCGTGACGGGTCGGTAGGCGTCGAGTCCGGCGCTGACTTCGTCGAGACTCGCGCCCGCGGCGGACGCCGCTGCGGCAGCGCACAACGCGTTGCAAAGGGTCGTTTCGCCGAGACCCGCAACGCGCACCGGGGTCTCGCCGGCCGGAGTCACCAGCCGGAACCGGAAGCCCTCCGTGTCGTGCGATACGTCGGCGGGGTACACGTCGGCGGAATCGCTGCGGCCGAAGCGCGCGACGCGGGCCCGGGTGCGATTCGCCAGCTCGGCGGCAAATTCGTCCTCGGTATTCACCACGGCCGCACCGTCGGCAGAGAGGGCGGCCAGCAGGTCACCCTTTTCGCTCGCGATGGCTTCTCGGCTTCCGAGGTACTCGATGTGGGCGGTCCCGATGTTTGTCACCGCACCCACCCGAGGTTTCGAGATCGCCGCGAGGGCGGCGATCTCGCCGCGGTGGTTCATGCCCAATTCGACCACGATGCGGCGGTGGTTGGGCTCGCGGGCCAGTAGCGTCAGAGGAAGTCCAAACTGGTTGTTCAGGTTTCCGTGGTTGCGGAGCGTGGGTGCGCCGGCTTCCAGGATTGCGGCGCACATCTCTTTGACGGTGGTTTTCCCGTTGCTGCCCGTTATCGCGACGACGGGCCCGTCGAAGCGTGACCGGTGCCCGGACGCGAGGGAGCCGAGGCCCCGCGTGGTGTCGTCGACTGCAACGACGGGCAGGTCGACCGGGGGAAGCTCGCGGTGGTGGGCCACCAGGAGCCCCGCCGCGCCGGCTGCAACCGCTGCTCCGAGAAAGTCGTGTCCATCGTGGTTGGGGCCCGCGATCGCGACGAAGAGCTGGCCCGGTGCCACGGCGCGGCTGTCGATCGAGACGCCCGAGAACTGCGTGCCGGCTTCGCCGCGCAGCAGGCTTCCGGCCGTCCAGTCGGCCACGTCGCGGGTGCTGAAGGGCACGCTCATGCCCCGGGCCTCATCCGGAGCGCCTTGTGCGCCTCGTCCGAATCGCTGAATGGGACCCGCTCGTGTCCGAGGATCTGGTAGTCCTCGTGGCCCTTGCCCGCGATCACCACCGTGTCGTCGCTGCGGGACTGGGCAATCGCGGCGCGGATTGCCTCGCGACGATCGACGACGACCGCGTAGGCTCCATCTGTCGCGTAGAGCTTCTCCAATGAGACGCGCGTACGGCCACGCAGTCCACCCTCGACGTCGGCCAGGATGCGCTCCGGTTCTTCTGTGCGCGGGTTGTCACTCGTTGCGACGATCCGGTCGCTCCAGCGTGCCGCCGCCTCGGCCATGAGCGGGCGCTTGCCGCGGTCCCGGTCGCCCCCGCAGCCGAAGACGCTGACGAGGCGCCCGGGGGTCAGGGGCTGCAGCGTGCTCAAGAGCTTGTCGAGGGCGTCGGGGGTGTGGGCGTAATCGACGAGCACCGTCGGGGCGTCGTCCCCGGGACAGCGGATGTGCTCCACGCGCCCCGGTACCTGGGGGCAGATGGCGGCACCCGCGGCGATTGCCTCGGGCGGCGTGTCGAGTGCGACGGCGATGCCCGCTGCGACCAGCAGGTTTTCCACGTTGAAGTCGCCGATCAGCGGGAGCACGACGTCGACTTCCGCGTCCGGCAGCCGCAGCCGGACGCGGCTCCCGTCCATGCGCACGTCGGCGTGCTCGAGCGTTACGTCGGCCCGGGCGGCCGCCTTGCGCGAGATGCGGATCACCCGGGCGCCCACCTCTCGCGCGGCCTGCACGAACGCCTCCGCCGCCGGATCGTCTGCGTTGACGACGGCGCTTCCACCGGGTGCGAGGTGTTCCCGGAATAGCCGCGTCTTGGCAGCGAGGTAGGCGTCCATTGTCTCGTGAAAGTCGAGGTGGTCCTGGGTGAGGTTCGTGAATGCGGCGACGGCGAAGCGGCAACCCGCCACGCGGCCGAGCTCGAGCCCGTGGGAGGAGACCTCCATTGCCACCGCCTCGACGCCCTGGGTGCGCATCGCGCGCAGCGCGCGCTGAAGGTCGAGACTCTCGGGCGTCGTGTTGAGCGAGCGCTGTCGCTCGCCCGGATAGCGGATCTCGACGGTTCCGATCAGGCCCACTCGGCGATCGGCCCGCGCGAGGATCGACTCGGTCAGGTAGGTGACGCTCGTCTTCCCGTTGGTCCCGGTCACCCCGATCAGAGTGAGCTCATGGGCCGGTTCGCCGTAGAAGCTGCAGGCGACGGGTGCCAGCGCGCGGCGGCTGTCCTCTACGAAAACCGCGGGTCGGCCCTGGCGGTCGAGGCCCGGGGGCGCCTCCTCGATGACGAGCGCTGCCGCGCCGCGCTCCAGGGCCTGGGCCAGGTAGTCGTGGCCGTCGGATGCTTCGCCCCGGATGGCAAAGAAGAGGTCGCCCGGCGCGACGGCGCGCGAGTCGTAACAGACACCGCGGATCACCGGGTCGCCTCCCGGCTCTTCGACGCGCGGCTTGGCGGGAAGAGCAGCGAGGAGCGAGGAAAGGCGCATCAGATCGAGTTGGCTCCGGGTTCGAAGCGAACACTGACGGGCGCCCGATTCCTGATGACGGTTCCCGGCGGGGGATCCTGGGCGACGGCGAGGCCCTTGCCGGAGATTTGCACTGAAAGATCCGCCTTGGCGGTGACTGTCCGCACCTGGTCGACGGTTAGACCCCGCAGGTCGGGAAGCAGGACGCGGTCGAGTAGGCGCATCACCTGCGGGACAGATTTCGGGGCCGGGCGACCGCTCGTGGCGCCGGTGGCCTGGGGCTCGGGGCTGGGGACCTGCGCCGTCATCGTCTCGGGCAGGCTGGCGCGCGGTGCCGCCTCTGGCTCCGTCACGACCCCGAGCCGTGCCAGGTGGGCCGCCGCCACCCGTGCGAAGACGGGTGCCGCCGATCCGCCCCCGGTGTGGAGGGGACGTTTCGGCTCGTCGAGAGCCACCACGATGACGAGCCGGGGCGCGTCCACCGGAACGATCCCGGTGAACCACGCCACGAAGCGGTTCTCGGCGTAGCGTCCGGTTTCTGCGTCCCATTTCTGGGCCGTTCCGGTCTTTCCGGCGACGCGCAGGCCGCGCAGGCCGGCGCGCCGCCCGGTTCCCTGGGACCCGGTGACCCCTTCGAGCATGCCGAGAATCGTGCGGGCGGTCTCGGGCGCGAGCACACGGCGACCGGATGCGACGGGGGTCGGGCGCCAGCTCTTTCCGGGAGCGCGGCGGGCAGCGACCAGGCGCGGGCGCAGCCAGAGCCCCTCGTTGGCCAGCACGGCCGTGGCGGCGGCGACCTGAACCGGAGTGGCGCCCGTGCCCTGGCCGAAGGCGAGCGTCGCGTGGTCGACGGGCCGCTTGTGGGGAATGGAACGCAGGAGACCCGAGGATTCGTCGGGGAAGCCGCTACCGGTTGGCGCGCCGAAGCCGAAGCGCCGCAGCATCTCCACGTGGGTCTCGGGACCCAGCGCGAAAGCGATCTTCACAGCCCCGATGTTGCTCGACACTCGCAGGATGTCGCCGGGCGAGAGCAGGCCGTGGGGGCGGTGGTCCGTGATGGTCTTTCCGGGCACCCGGAAGCTGCCCTGCTCGCAGTCGATCCGGTCTTCGGGTGTCACCGTGCGGTGCTCGAGCGCAGCGGCCATCAAAAAGGCCTTGAACGTCGATCCGGGCTCGATCGCGTCCAGGAAGGCCCGCGACCGGGTGTCGGGGAAGCGCAGCTTGCGGAAGCGGTTCGGGTCGAACGAGGGCGCCTCGGCCAATGCCAGCAGGTCGCCGGTCCGTGGATCGAGGGACACCACCACACCGGCACGTGCCCCGCTGCGTTCGAGTGCATCGTCCAGGGCCGCCATTGCCTCGGCCTGCATGGCCACGTCGAGTGTCAGGGTCACGTCGCCGCCAGCCGTGCCCCAGTGCTCTTTGCCCTGGTCTACGAGGAGCTGCCCCGTGCCGTCGCGCTCCACCGGCAGCCGCCGCGGCGTGCCGCGCAGCCACGAATTCTCGGCCTGCTCGATGCCGCGCACCCCGTCGCCGTCGATGTTTGAGAAGCCGACGAGGTGGGCCGCCAGCGGACCCGTCGGGTAGGAGCGTCGCTGTTCGGTGAGGATGCCGACGCCGCGCAGGCCGAGCGCCTCTACGCGGGCGGCCTTCTCCGGGCTGACCCAGCGGGCGAGGAATACGAAGGATCTGCGCCCGTGCAACCGTTTCGCGATGCGATTGCGGCCGGTCCCGAGGGCGCGGGCCAGCTTTTGAGCCGCCGCGGCGGGATCCTCGAGGGAGGCGGGGATTGCGTAGACCGAGGGTGCGTCGACTGCCAGCGCGAGTTCGCTGCCGCCGCGATCGAAGATGCCACCGCGCTCGGGTGCCAGTGTCAGCACGCTTCCGAGCTGCACGTCGCCGAGCGCGCCGCCGCGCTCTTCGAATACCGAGAGGTGGGCGGCTCGAGCAGCCAGGCCCAGGAATGCGAAGAGCAGTGCCAGCCGGGTGATGGCCAGGCGGCGTCGGAGTCGCGGGCCCGTATCCGCTCGTCTCCGGGACGCGGCTTGGCTGCCGGCAGCTCTCATGGGCGCACCTCGGGTGCCGGGAGCGCTGTGATGCGGCTCGGCCGCACGAAGCCCTGCTCCCGGGCGAGCTGTCGCAGTCGGGTCGGATCTCGCAGGGCGCGCACTCGGGCCAGCGCCTCGCGGCGTTCCTGGAGCAGGGCCTTCTCCTCACGCACGGCACCGGCCAGGCCGTAGCGCACGCGGATCAGGTCGATGCGCAGGGCAGCGACTCCCAGCGCCGCTATCAGCACCGCTGCCAGCAGCAGCGTCAGCCCACGGCGCGTGGGCTGACGGACCCTTCCGCCGCCGGCGAGGCCCCGGGCAACCCCGTCGAGTTGACCCACAGCGGGAGCCATGCTGCGCCTCACGATGCTTCCGCCAGCCGCGATGCCGCGCGAAGGCGGGCGGAGCGTGCGCGGCGGTTGGCTGCCACCTCGCCGGCCTGGGGCCGCAGCGGTCGGCGGTTGACGAGTTCGAGGCGCGGAGCGCGACCGCAGGTACAGATGGGCTGAGCAGGCGGGCAGTTGCAGCCGCGCACCTCGTCGCGAAACCTGCGCTTCACGATCCGGTCCTCGAGCGAGTGGTAGGCGAGCACGACGATGCGGCGGCCGGGCCGCAACGCGTCTACCGCGGCGGTCAGACCCGCTTCGAGCGCTGCGAACTCGTCGTTGACCGCGATGCGCAGTGCCTGGAAGACGAGTGTCGCCGGGTGGTGGCGGCGTCCGCGCCCCACCCCCGAGGTTTCGATTACGGCGAGCAGATCCGCCGCCGTGCGCAGGGGTGCCCGCCGGCGTGCCTCGACGATCGCGTTGGCCAGCCGGCGCGCCCCCGGCATTTCGGAGTGATCGCGGAAGTTCTGCATCAGCTCGTTGCTCGAGAGACTTGCGAGCAACTGGGCGGCGGTCTCGCTGGCGCCGGGATCCATGCGCATGTCGAGCGGCGTGTCGCGGGTGTGCTCCGCGGCGAAGGCAAAGCCCCGCTCTGCCCGGTCGAGTTGTGGGGAGGACACACCCAGGTCGAGCAGCACACCGTCCACCCGGGGCAGACCCAGTTGCTCGAGTACGGTGTCGAGGCTCCGAAACGATGCGTGGACGAAGTGGACGCGCTCCCCGTACTCGGCCAGACGTGAGCGCGCGGCGGCGAGCGCCTCCGGATCGCGGTCGAGTGCTACCAAACAGCCGTGCGGTCCTGTGCGTTCGAGGATCGCCGCTGCGTGGCCCCCGCCGCCGACGGTACCGTCGACGATCACGTCGTCGGACTGCGGATCCAAGCAGCTCATGGACTCGGCGAGGAGAACGGGACGATGGGAGAAGTGGCCGGCCACTGGAGCGAGCGCCTCCCGCCAGCCCTTCGGACGGGCGCGTGAGTGAGCGGCCGTCCGGCGAGAAGGACTGGGGCGCCCCGGAGCACAGGATCTCCCGGGAGCGGCTTGTCCCCCCCAGTAACGCCCCGCTCTCCGCGAGCAGCGCTCCGGGGACACCCCTGACCTTTTTCGTCCGGAGGAGCCTCTCGGCCCCTCCTCAACCTCTCACCCGAAATCTACGATCTCAACTTCTCCGCCATCCCACGCGAGAGGGCCGGGAAGTTGGCTTGGGTTGATTCGAGGCTCTCTTCGAACCTCGACGTATTCCATATCTCGACCGTGTGGCCGACCCCTGCGAAGGTCACATCCTTCTCGATGTGCGCGTGCTCGCGGAGGTACTGGGGCACGAGAATGCGTCCTTGCTTGTCGATAGGCGTTTCGACGGCGCGCGAGATCACCAGCCGCACGAAGTCCTGGGCCTCGGGATCCACCGCTGCCTCGGCAACGATGCGCGCCTCGTATTCGCACCAGTCTTCTTGCGGGTAGAGCTTGAGGTAGCGGTGATCGCCGGTGAGGACCGGGGGCTGGTCGCTACGCCGTTGGAGATTGCTTCGATATGCTGCCGGAATGCTCACGCGGCCTTTCGCATCGATCGTGTGGGCGTGACGTCCTCGAAACATCGGCGGGCTGGCGCTCCGTGCGCTCGGCGGGAGAGGCGGTTACCACTTCATCCCACTTAGCCCCACCAAGTGCCCTTATAAGCCACTACAACCCACGCTGCAACCGAAAAGCCAGAGTTTTTTTGCACCAAACCAGATTTTTTTGAGATGCGGCTAGACCGCCCAAGATCTAGCGGTCTCGCGTACTTAGATCTACTAGATGCGGGGACGAAAACCCGGCGAACAGGAGATTAATCGAAGGCCGATTCGAAGAATCGGCCGCTGGCCGCGATCCGCAGGCACCGGAAAACCCAGTGACGGAGCCTGACCTGCCTGGGCGGGAGTCATTCGACTATCCCGCGCCGAGACCCGGAAACCGCGATCCGTGGACCGAAACGACGGCCGCGACAATCCGGTCCAAGGGGCTACCCGGCGTCAGCTCCGGGACGGGCGGCGGTGTGGGGTCGGGGTCGAGCAGGGCGTCGAGCACCGCCCGGGTTCCTTCCTCGAGTCCAGACGGCGCGTAGCCGCCCTCCAGGAGGACCACGAGTCGTCCCCCGCAGATTTCTTCGGCCAATGCCCGCGTCAATTCCGCCATGTCCCGGTAACCCGTCTCCGAGACCTGCATCGCCGCCAGTGGGTCGTCCCGGTGGGCATCGAAGCCGCATGAGACGAGCAGGAACTCCGGCTGAAAGCTGTGGGCCACGGGAACGAGCACCCGGTGCAGCGCGCCCACGTGTTCCGCGTCTCCGCAGCCCGCGGGCATTGGTACGTTCACGGTCGCTCCCAGGCCCGCGTCGCGTCCGGCCTCGATCGCCGCGCCCGTCCCGGGGTAGTGGGGAAACTGGTGGGTCGAGGCGTACAGAACGTCTCGATCTGCCTCGAAGCAGTGCTGGGTTCCATTGCCGTGGTGGACGTCCCAGTCGAGGATCAGGATCCGCTCGAGGCCCTCCTCGGCGCGCAGGGCCTCGGCGGCCACCGCTGCGTTGTTGAAGAGGCAAAAGCCCATGGCCTGGCCGGCTTCGGCGTGGTGCCCGGGGGGTCGCACGGCGGCCAGACCGTTGTGCAGTTCACCGCGAGCCACCCGTTTCGCCAATTCGATGGCGCCGCCGGCTGCGAGCCGCGCCACTTGCTCGCTCGCCGGCGAGACGTACGTGTCGGGGTCGAGCTGGGTAGGTGCCTGCCGCGCCGCGTCGCTGATCGCCGCCAGGTGTGCTCTGGTGTGGACGCGCAGCAGCTTTTCGTCGGATGCAACGCGCGCTGCGATCCGCTTCAGCTCGGGCTCGCGCGCTGCGATTGCCGCGTGCACGGCGCTGAGGCGGTCGGGCCGCTCCGGGTGCCCGGCGGGTCCGCGGTGCTCCCGATAGCGCGGATCCTCGACGATGCCTGTTGCTCCCGTGGCAGTCATCCCTGACGATGGTAACCGACGGCACGGCCTGCGAACGCGCGGGCCCTGGAGGCACGAAGCGTGAACGGTCCGGGGGTCATCGCGGTGACGGGTCTCCGGACTCACGTCGGCGCGCGGTTGGTGGATCGGCTCCTGGCCGGCGGTGCCGGGCGGCGCGTGGTAGGCCTCGACCACCGTCGGCCCTTTGGCCTCGACGAACGGGTGGCGTTTCATCGGGTCGACCTGACCGGGCCGTCCGCCGACTCCCGCATCGCCGAGATCCTGGTGCGCGAGCGCGTCGAGGTCCTCGTGCATTGCGCTTTTCGCCGCGAACCGACGCCGGACCTCGAAATCGACCACGAGATCGAGACGATCGGAAGCCGCCACGTGATGAACGCGTGCGCTGCTGCGAAGTTGCGGCGCATCGTGGTCGCGTCGAGCACGATGCTCTACGGCCCGCGTCCGGACAACCCGAACTTCCTCACGGAGAAGTCCCCGCTTCGCGGACACCGCGCCGCGCACTGCGTGCGGAATCGCGTCGAGGTCGAGGAAGATCTGGCGCGCTGGGTGGGCCTTCACCCGGATGCGGAGGTCACGGTGCTTCGGACCTGCTGGATATTGGGGCCGGGCCACCGGGACGCGGGAGTGCGCTACCTCTCCCTGCCCGTCGTTCCCACCGTGATGGGCTTCGACCCGTTGCTCCAATTCGTGCACGAAGAGGACGTCGTGCACGCCTTCGAGCGCGCGAGCCTCGGGCCGCACCCCGGGATCTTCAACGTGGTGGGGCGCGGCGTGTTGCCGCTTTCGATCTTGCTTCGGCTCGCGGGAAGCCGGAACCTCCCGCTCCCGACACCGTTGCTCTACCGCGTGGCTGCGGCACCGGCCCGGGCCCAGACGGGGGACCCGCCGGCGGGCTTCTACGACTACCTGCGCTACCTCTGGGTCGCCGATGGAGAAAAGGGTTGGGCGACCTTCGGCGAGCCCAGCTATACCTCGAAAGAGGCTTGGATCTCCGCGGTCGCCGCGCGCCGCATGCGGCGCTACCGGTGATGCCCGTGGATGCAGTGAACGACGCGAGAGAGGACGAACTCGCGGAACTCGACCGGGCGCTCGAGTCGCTGCGCACCGAGATCCGCTCCCGCTTCCCCGCTGGGCCGCGGCCGTCTTCGTCTTTCGGTGTACCTGCTCTGGTGTCGATCTTCTCCGAGCTGCGTCAGCGCCTGGCTACGTTTGGGATGCACGAGCAGCCGGGCGACGTGGACGAGTTCGGGATGGACGAAGTGGCACTGCGCCGCGCCCGGCCACTTCTCGAGCTGCTCTTCGACACGTGGTGGCGTGTCGAGGTCAAGGGACTCGAGCGATTGCCGCCGACCGGTCCGTGTCTGCTCGCGGCGAATCGTTCGGGGCTGGTCCCCTACGACGGCTTGATGCTCGCTAATGCGGTGGCGCGCTTCGATCCCCGCGGACTTCGGCCCGCTTTCATGGTGGACGACCGGATGGCCGCGCTGCCCTTTGTCCAGCCGTACCTGGCTCGCCTGGGCGGCGTGCGCGCATGCTCCGACAACGCGCGCCGCCTGCTCGGATCGGGCCGGCGGGTGATCGCTTTTCCCGAGGGCGCGCGCGGTGCCACAAAGCTCTTCCGGGAGCGTTATCGCCTCCAGCGTTTCGCGCGTGGCGGTGTCGTGCGCGTGGCGCTCCAGACGCAGGCGCCGCTGGTGCCGGTCGGCGTCGTGGGCGCCGAAGAGGCGCACCCGGTGCTCTTCAAGACGCATGGCACCGCACGCGCCGTGGGCTTCTCGTTCCTGCCGGTGACCCCCACCTTCCCTCTGCTCGGCCCCCTGGGCCTGGTTCCGTTCCCGACGAAGTGGACGATGCGCTTCGGTGAGCCGCTGGAACTCCGCGAGCTTCCCCCGGATGCAGAACACGACGAACTGCTCGTCTCACGCCTCACGGAGCAGCTCCGGTCGCGCGTGCAGGAGTTGGTCGATCGAGCGCTGTCGGATCGGGAATCGGTCTGGGACTGAACGCGCCGCCGCTCCGGGGGTGCGCGTTGTCGCGCGCCGGCCGACGCTAGCCGGTGTCGTCGCTGGGTGGACGCCGCGCGGATTCAAGGCGGTCTACGGCTTCGGCGACGCGTTCCAGGTTGCGGTTCAGGGCCGCGATGTCGGAGCGGCGGGGCAGGTCGAGGAGCTTGAATACGCGCTCGATGGCGTTCTGCACCACTTGGTCGAAGTCCGGTGTCGCCAACGCGATCCAGTCGCCGAGGCGCTGGGCGTCCTTTGGGTTTACGATGCGTTGCACGTGGTCCCGGAACTCTTCCAGGCCTTCGCCGGCATCCCCCATGCCCCGCCGGAGTGCACCGTAGAGCGCGTCTCCGCCGCGCTGGAAGAGGTCGGAGATGAGTGTCTTCGGGATCTCGCGGCCCTGCCGCTCGCTGTCCACCAGGATCTGGGACAGGGAGACGTTGGTGATGTCTTCGCCGCTTTCGTTGTCGATGACTCGAATCTCTCGGCCGGCCTCGATTAGCTCCGAGATGCCCTTGAGGGTGATGTACCGGCTCGTCTCGGTGTTGTAGAGCTTGCGGTTGGCGTAGCGTTTGATGAGTACGGTCATGAAGCCGGTCGTCTGACTGGGGGCTTACGACGCGGTGCGTCGATGTCATGGCGACGCTAGCGAAGCTCGGGACGGCGGTCAGCCCTCGACGCTCACCCGCTGCACGCGGGGGGCGGAGCGCGTCCGTTGGCCCGGGCGGTGCGTGCCGTCGCTTCCGGTGTCGCTGGACGGGTCCCGTACGCCGACTTCCCAAAGCAGTTCCCGCAGACCGAGGAAGGCGCGCAGCACGGCGCGGGCGTCGGTATCGTCGCGGGCACTCTGCTCCCAGCGGGCGACCTCGTCGTCCACCGCTCGGGCCACCGCCACCAGCAGCGACTCGGCGTGGGAATTGGCCTCCGATTCGAGGTCCCGCGCCAGCTGGATCAGCAGCCGTGCGGCCGGGCCGAGCAGAACGTGTGCCTCGGCCGGGCTCCCGTCGCGGGCCAGTGCGGCGGCGTCGAGAACCGCGTGGAGGGCCGTGACGGCTTCGGCCGCCGCCGTGCGTGCGTGGTGCCGGGCTCGCTCGAGGGCCTCCTGCGCGGTGCGGGGAGGGGCGGGGGCTCGTGCGGCCGGATCGCCGCGCGTTCGCCTCAAGCCGCTTCTCCGAAGATCTCGGCGGCGATTCGCCCGAGCCCCGCGAGATCGTGTACTTCGTCGGGGAACTCCGGGATGCTCGCCCAGAAGCTTCCCGCCGCACGGGCCGTCTCGCGCAGCTCGCCAGTCGCCTGCAGGTCGCGGTGCACGAGGGCAGCGTAATCTGTCGCCGCCGCCACCGCTGCCCGAGCCGCGTCGAGGCCGGCGAGCCGCGGGCCGCAGGTCTCCTCCAGGGCAGCGGCGAGGGCGGCCACGTCGTCTGCTTCGCATGCGAGGTCCGGCGGAGGGGCGTCGGCGGGCCCGTCCGGCCAGCGATGGATGCGGTTGGCGAGCACACCGGACAGGTCGAAGCCGTATCCGTGTAGGCGTTTCCGGAACTCGAGCGCCTGGCGCAGCGACGCGCGGCCGGGTCCCGTCACCAGCACGAAGCTCGACTGTGGGCCCAGCAGGAGTTCGCGGACGTCGTTTGCCCGCTGTCGAAAGCCCGACGACATGCCCTCGAAGGCGAGGAGGAACTCGGAGACATCCTCGAGGAAGGAAAGCCCGGAGACCCGTTCGAGCACCTGGAGCACGCGGCGCGTGCCTTGCTGGAAGATGCGAAAGCCGAAGCGGCTCGCGGCAAAGGCGGGGTGGATGAGCATTTGGACCACGCGGCTCTCGAGGAATTCGAGCAGGCGCTGCGGTGCGTCGAGAAAGTCGAGGGCGTGCTGTGCGGGCGGCGTATCGACGACGATGAGATCGTGATCGCCGGTCTCCCACAGCTCGTAGACCTTCTCCATGGCAGAGTACTCGATGCTTCCCGACAGTGCCTCGGATACGTTCTGGTAGATCGAATTCTCGAGAATGCGTTCCCGTGCCTCCGGGCTCTCCGCGAATCGCTCCACCAGGTTGTCGAAGGTACGCTTCATGTCGAGCGTTACGGCCGAGAGACTTCCCTGTTCCGGAACGCCCAGTTCAGTGAGGGCGTCGCGGGGTAGCTCCCGGGGTGCGTTGTCGAGTGCGTGGATGCCGAGCGCGTCTGCAAGGCGTCGCGCCGGGTCGATGCTGAGCACCAGCGCCCGGCGCCCGCGCCGCGCGGCCTCCAGGGCGAGCGATGCGGCGAGCGTCGTCTTGCCAACGCCTCCGCAGCCGACACACACCACGAGCCGCCCGGCCCCCAGTACGTCGCACGCGAATTGTTCGGCATTCATACCGCGAACTCCGGGGGCACCAGGAGCGTCTCTCCCAGCCCTGCGAGCGCCTCGATGTCGGTGGCGCCGGATACGAGAAACGGCAGCCGCACGACGGGCAGGCTGGTCTGCTCTGCAATCAGGCGCTCGTAGCCGCAGTTGAGGGCGTAACGGGCTTTCAGGAAGCCGGCGCAGTCGGCGATTTCTCCGGCGGGTGGCAGCGCCCCAAAGCGCGCGCCGCGCGGCAAGCGCCGCAGCTGTTCGTCGAGTGTCTCGAGGCCGGGAGGGAAGGGTGCCGACGCGACACCGTTGACCACGACGCGGTCCATGGGGATGAGGAGTTTCTCGCGCACGGTCGCCACGAGTTCCACCGTCTCGCGGGTGGGGAGTTCTTCGGCGAGCGCCACCGGCAGCAGAAGCGTGCGTTTCGGATCTCGGATCAGGTCTTCTACGGCCTGGGAGTGCCGGCGCAGGGGTCCCGCGCGAACCGCAGAGACCACCACCCGCGGCACGTCGAGGAAGGTGACGCCGTGACCGGTAGCCGGCGCGTCGACGACGATGAGGTCGAATTTCGGTCGGCCGGGTTTCTCCTCCATGCCTTCGAGGTGCCAGACCTTCCCGAGCGTGATCAGGTCGCGCCAGCCGGGCGACGCGTTCATTAGCTGCCGGAAGCCGCGGTTCGCGAGTACCCGCTCCACGACGAAGCGGGCGCCGAGTTGCAGCACGAGGTACTCGGCGAGCGCGGCGTAGGGATCGATTCGCATGACCGTGAGGCCGGGTGCCAGCGTGCGGCCGGCGTGGCCCACGGGCGGGCCACCCGGTGCAATCAGCGGCGGGATTGCCTCGTGTGAGCCGACCTCGATCACGAGGACGCGGAGGCCGCCTCGTGCGGCCGCCGCGGCGAGCCCTGCCGTCACGGTGGATTTACCGGTGCCGCCTTTACCCGTGACGAAGATCAGGCGTTTGTCGATCAGGGCGGTGGTCACCGGGCTCGCGACCTCTCACTCCTGGCGCCCGCGCGGAATCTTCTGCCGGGACTGAACAGCGGGATGGCTCTCAAGCGCGGCGACGGCGCCTCCGAAACGATCACAGGCGGGAGCGCTCGGATCGAACCGTAGCATACGGTGTCCCCGCGGGATGCGGGGAAGGGGTAGGTAGTTGATCGTCACCTGCGAAGGTTGCTCCACGCGGTTCCAACTCGATGACGAGCGGGTGCCGCATGGCGGCATTCGCGTCCGCTGCTCTTGTTGCAAGCACGCCTTCTTCGTGAAGCCGGTGCAGACGGCGGGCGATCCGGTCGCGCGGGCAGTCACCGAGGCGCTCCACGGGGACGAGAACGCCGCCCGGCACCCGGCTCGCGAAACCGGGGGCGGTTGCGGCGCGGAAGACGACGATTGGCAGTTCAATCACGAGCCCCGCGCGGATCGCGTCGGCACGGTGTCCGACGCCGCGTGGCAGGCGGTGGATGAATCGCTGGCCGCCGGCGACGCGCCGCCGGCTTCTGCCCCGGATGCAGACCCCGAGGGCTTTCTCTCTGCGGGGACCGACGTAGACGACGACATCGACGCGCTGCTCGGAAATTCGGCGGCGGTCTACGGCGCCACGACTCAGAGCGGCGAGGAGGAGGCGGATCTCGACCGGGTCGAGTCCCATTCGCACGCGAGCGGCTCGGACGCGGAGGTTCACCCTCCGGGAGTCCTCGACGCCGAAGCGGCTGCCCCGGTGGAGACCGAGGGGTTCACCCCGGTGGAGACGGAGGGGCTTGCCCCGGTGGTTGCCGAAGCGGCTGCCCCGGTGGTTGCCGAAGCGGCTGCGCCGGTGGACACGGAGGGGTTCACCCCGGTGGAGACGGAGGGGCTTGCCCCGGTGGTTGCCGAAGCGGCTGCGCCGGTGGACACGGAGGGGTTCACCCCGGTGGAGACGGAGGGGCTTGCCCCG